>CAINOO010000302.1 GCA_903851535.1 uncultured Chlorobiaceae bacterium
ATACGCCAAAAGCATTTGAGGATTGGCAAGCTGAAGATTGGCCATCAATCTATCAAAACCCCCTCTTCAAAAACATCTATGCTCCGGGTATTGCCTTTGCCCCTCCGCATCCGATTTCAAAACCCATGACCAGCCCGAATGGACGGCAGATTTTTCCAACGCCACCTCGAACAGGCATGCCATCCGGAGTTATGGGCAAAATTGTGGCGCTCAATATTGCCGAAAAGATTCAGGGAGCAACAGAACATCGCCATAAAGCATCAATGAGCAAAATGGGTGCCGCATGTATTGTATCAGCCGGGTTTGGTTCGTTTGACGGACTTGGCGCATCAATGACCCTCTTCCCGGTTGTGCCTGACTGGGAAAAGTACCCTGAATGGGGCCGTGATATGAACTACTCCGTCGGAGAGGCCGGTCTTGCCGGACATTGGCTGAAAGTAATTTTGCACTACTTGTTCTTCCACAAAGCAAAGGGCTACCCGTTCTGGTGGCTGATTCCTGAATAACGTTGACTTTACTACTAATCTCAAACATGAATAACCATGAGCACCAATAAAGTCAAGGCATATTACGACGAAGCGTATCCGCCGGTACCATCAAAAAGCACCCTCTACTGGCGTAAAAATCTGCTCTGGCAGCTTATTCGCTTTTTTGTCTTAAATGTGAAGATGCTGAGGATTGTCGTAGGCGGACACTCCTGACAACCCGTTAACGATTTATCCTCAAAGCGTGTACAAAGCAACCTGCCACTCCCGTGCACAAGTTGCTTTGTACATCCCTTGTGCTGACTCCTTCCTACCACAAATGATTACCGCATCCTGCAACAGTAACAGTAATCCCGATAAGAGAAAAACGCCAATATGTTCGATCTACACACAGACCGGCCCTCTTCGCCTACGGAAACCTGACAGCTCACTTCTCTTTATTTGATTTTTAGCTGATGCTGGCTTGACTCGGAAAGTGAGCACTTTATACTGTAGTTATGGTATCTTTATTGCCGTACTTTTTGATGGCCTGACATTATTTTACTATACTTCAACGAGCTGTTTTGGAAGAAGGCTGGGGGCGAGTACTCTTGCCTGGCGCGTTAGATCGCCACTATTCCCATGCATTTCCCTAATGTCGTTGGCGTGCTGGTTGCCGTTTGTTCAGGTACTCTTTTGTGACTCATTTACTCGTGGTAGGGCATGATATTCGAACCATTCATGAATTAATGGGGCATAAAGATGTAAGCACTCTATCAATCGTATTATTGTAACCCATGGAGATAAATGATGAATACTGTCACTGTTTCAAGTAAGTTTCAGGTTGTTATACCAAAAGAAATTAGAGAAGATATTGGTCTTCGTGCCGGAACAACGATGGAGATCATCACCTATGGCAGTCGGATTGAACTTGTACCAATCCAACCAATGAAATCGCTCAAAGGCATCTTTAAGGGTATCAACACTGAGATCAAAAGAGAAGAAGAGAGAATATGAATGTTGTTGACTCTTCTTGCTGGCTGGAATACTTTGCTGGCAGCAACGTTGGTGATGCTGTTGCTGGAGCGATAGAAGATATTCCATCCCTTGTTGTTCCATCAATTACCCTTTATGAAGTCTTCAAGAAATTATTGAGCGAAACAAACGAAGATCAAGCTTTACTGGTCGTCGCTCATATAAAACAAGGAAAAGTGATCGAACTCGACGCAGATCTGGCGATTTATTCTGCGAAGATTGGCAAAGACAACAAATTAGCGTTAGCTGATAGCATAATTTATGCCACATCCTCGAAATACAATTGTACGCTCTGGACACAGGATCAGCATTTCAAGGGTTTGAGGAAAGTGAAATATTTCGAAAAAGAGAGATAGTCGCCTGAGAATCAAGTTTAACACCGACTGCAGGCATAAAATTATGGTTTGCACTATTCAGGAATTAATGGGACATAAGGATGTAAGCACCACGATGATTTGCATGTTTTAAACAAAGGTGGTCATGGAGTAAAAAGTCCTGTTGACGGCTTGTAAGCAACGTTGTTATGCCGATCCGTATAAGACGCTGACATAAAACGCAATGCAAGGTTTAAACGATTTATATTGAAACGATTAACGGGATTTTGATCAGTTCGTAATTGGCGTGATATATGGTTTCAAATTCAAAAATCCGCTGTTTAGGCGGATCAATCTAAATATTGTTAG
>CAINOO010000303.1 GCA_903851535.1 uncultured Chlorobiaceae bacterium
AGTCGGGTAGGGTGGCGCATTGCTGCGCCAGTCCCCCCTAAGAACCGTGCTTGCGACTTTAACCGCACACGGCTCAAGCCTCTACAAAGACACCTCGCGGCACCCGGTTTCACTTCTGAGATAAGTTGGATACTGTCCTTTTGTTCTGACTTTCTAATGAATTCTGTCTTTTTCTCGCGTCACGTGCCTCAAAGTACATCTCCCATTTTTTGTCATAAGGGTTGGCATCCGCCTTGATTTTGATGTGCCGCCTGATTGGTGTATCGGATTCAGACAGGAGTTTGAGTTCTTTTCTCCCCGGTCTTTCATCTTCGGCAGCGAACACCCAGTTTCGAGTGCCTCTGGTTTTGAAATACTTGTCTTTAACCCATCGGGCACCTTTGTTTGGATGTCTTCTTGTTGACCATTGCCAAAGCATAGACCAAACTTGTGCGTCAATATAAGCAAAGGTTTTCTTTGCGACTATATGGCAGTGATAGTTTGCCCATCCCCGTAGAACCGGGTTGAGCAGACGTATCAAATTTATCTGCTTTATCGCTTGGTGCCCCTTGATGATTTCCCGCACTTTTTCAAGGTGTGCTTTGATATTTGCTTTCGATGGTTTAATGAGTAGTTTGCCATTGTACTTGCGAACATTCCAGCCAAGGAAATCAAATCCTTCCGTAATATGCGTTATTTTGGTTTTTTCTGGTGACAAGGCAAGACCTCGTTCTGACAGAAAGTTGACCACGACTGGCATGACCTTTTCTTCCAGCCATTCTTTCGAATTACCGGTAATAATGAAGTCATCCGCATAACGCACCATGTGCATTTTCAGCCATTGTCTTTTTATTCTTATTTGCGGAAATGCTTCCGCAAGCGCTTTTTCAAGGCCGTCCAGTGTCATGTTTGCCAGAACCGGACTGATAATTCCGCCTTGCGGCGTGCCAGCTTTTGTGGGAAAGAGTTTGTTCTGATACACAAATCCAGCTTTTAGCCATTTCTGAAGAACCGTTTTATCCGTTGGGATATGAGCGATCATCCAGTCATGACTGATATTGTCAAAACATCCTTTGATGTCAGCCTCAAGTACCCATTCCGCTTTATTTTTTCCTGCAAGGCATTTAAAACATGCTTCCCCTGCATCGGCTGTAGAGCGTTTTGGCCTGAACCCATAAGAGTTCAGGTCAGCAGTCGTTTCAGCAACTGGTTCCAGTGACAACAGGTCATTTGCCTGCATGGCACGGTCTTTCATTACCGGAATACCGAGGGGCCTTTTCTTGCGATTTTTCTTCGGAATGAAGACTCTCAGAAGCGGGAGAGGCTTGTAACCCCTCTTTTTCAGAGATGCTATCGCTTTGGTCTTGGCTACCGATGTGTTCCATAGAACTTGGTCTACACCGGAGGTTTTCTTTCCATCGTTCTCTGTCACTCGTTTCACAGCCAATGCTTTGCCGCTGAACGAGTGGGTCAGCAACCATTGCAAGGCTTTTACCTTGCCATATCTGCCATCCTGTGTCGCCTTCACAATACGCACTTGCAGCTTTCTTACCTTACGCCTGACATTTTTCCAATTGATGGTTTGCCAGCCCAAGCCGGATGGTGCACATGCCACTGTTCCTGCATCCATTTGCGTTCCTTCCGTTAATAAAGTTCTACACGTTCTCTTGTGACGAAAGACCATGAGGAAGTAGGCCCGTTTTCACGTAAGGTGATGTTGCAACCTCTATCCGCCCGATTACAGAACGGCGTTCGCTTTCTCCTCTTTCCTCTACCCGCAATGCCATGATCTTTCCTTACGGTTAGATTTGCCCTGTGGGGCAGCATTACGGGCTTACCGTGTTCCAAGTAATGAATCTGCGAATGATTTAGGCTCCATCTTTCCACCGGTGGGAGTAATTGGTCGTGTGAATCCAAACAATAGGGGAAATTCACCTTCCCACACACCTTTTGGTTCAAGCGTGTTAGTAGCTTCCGCTTGTTGCTTTTGACGATGTTTATCAATGGTTCACTTTCATTAGCCTTGTCATTCTGCCCCTCGCCCCTCTCCGCCTGCTACTGGCAGATTTAGCCTCCCCTCACGGGTCCGCCTACAGTTTCCTGCGGGTACTTTTCCCGTCAGCTTCACACAAGGTGATTACTCTCCCTGCATGTGACGGTGGGGCCAACTGACGACACAGTTGGTTCTGCAAAGAACAATTCGTTTACTCGACTTCACGTCGCACAT
>CAINOO010000304.1 GCA_903851535.1 uncultured Chlorobiaceae bacterium
CCCTGCACCAGTTTGGGCCGTGGTCAGGAGAGAACCCCGCGATTGATGCCTCATGGCTGTCGAATGCCTTGACCAAAAAAATAAAGAGCATCGACTGGCCGAAAGCTGCTCAGGATGTCGCTCCTTTTCTTTCTTCCACAGAGCAGCCAAGCCTTTCATTGTGGAGCGAACGTTTCTTTGTCGACAAAATCAGCAAGCTGATGCAAGCGATTGCGGGAGATGGGTAAAGAGGTTAAAAGTAGATCAAGGATGCCGAAGTCATTGATAACCGGTTGCTGAATTTGCGGTTTGAGTCGGAGAATCTGAATGTAAGAAATGCGCTACTATTGACGGTTGAGTTATATTCTTTCAATGAAAAATGGCAGCCGAATCTGAAGCGACCATTGCGAAGTTGGAGCCAGAGGAAGGAACATGACTCTTGTCATCAAAACCCCGGGTGCTCTCTACGATGGACAACGGTTTATTGCTGGGCATAATTTTTGCACAATGCGGTTATAGTAGAAACGGAAAAAAGCTATGGCAGTGTATTCCTTCCTTGATCTTGCTCAGGAGGTGCTCAAGGAGACCACAAAACCTCTGACATACCAGGAGATTTGGCAAATCGGAAAAGAGAAGGGCTTTAGTGGAAAAATCAGGACATCCGGCAAGACACCCTGGAACAGCCTTGGAGCGCAACTCTATGTAGAAGTGCGGGATAATGATAAATCTTCTTTTATCAAAGTTGGTCGACGCCCGACGCGTTTTTTTCTGAAAGGACGTGAACGCGAGCTGCTCCCGGATACCGTGATTACCATCGAAAAAGAAGAGATCTGCCAGAAAGTCAAATCGACGACCTACCACGAGCGGGATCTTCATCCTTTGCTGACCTATTTCGTCTATACCAACTCCCTGTTCAATCGTGGACAATCAATTTTTACAAAAACAATATTTCACGAAAAATCTCTGCGTTCTGGTTGCAATGAATGGATTCATCCCGACATTGTAGGGTTTTATCTGCCCCTCGACGACTGGCAACCAGATATCATCGCATTCAATCGGCTCTCCGACAACAATTCGCTTCGCCTTTTTTCCTTTGAGTTAAAGAAGAGTCTCACAAAAGCCAATTACAGGGAATCATATTTTCAGGCGGTTTCAAACTCCTCCTGGGCTCATGAAGGGTATCTTGTCGCTATTGATATTCTCCAGGATGATGAGTTTCTTTCAGAACTCCAGCGCCTTGCCTCATCCTTCGGGATTGGTATTATTCAACTCGACCCGGTCGATATTGACAGCTCCCGGGTTCTTTACCCTGCACGCCAAAAGGAGACACTTGACTGGGAAACTGTCAATAAACTGTGTGAGCAGAACTCAGACTTTGAGGAGTTCCTTAAAGCGGTCAAGATCGACTTTGAGTCAAAGCGGTTTCACAAAAATGAGTATGATAGTGTTGTCAAGGATATCCGAAGCTACATTCGCGAAAAATTAAAGATTGAACAGGAGTAATTGGCAATACATGGAGAGAGAGTGAAAATTCAGCAGTTGGATAGTTGTAACTTGCTGGCAATAAAACGATATCAGGCTCTACTGAAGCATCATGAAAATTACCGAACTCATCCATCAACCGGAAGGTCGCAGAATCGAGTTTAAAGAGTCACTGCCAACGGTTTCTGACCTTGCCAAAACCATTGTGGCCTTTGCCAACGATGCAGGCGGTGAGCTCTTTATCGGGATAAAAAATGAGCCGAGAGAGATCACCGGTATTGCAGAAGATGATGTGATGGCCCTTGAAGAGCAGATAAGCAATCTCATTCACGGTCACTGTTATCCGGTCATTATCCCGGAGCTCTCTTTTCATGGCATAGAGGGCAAGCGATTCATCAAAGTCCAGATTTATCGTGGCAGCAATCTGCCCTATTATCTCAAATCAAAAGGAAAGCTGGCAGGCACCTATATTCGTGTCGGATCCTCCAATCGTCCTGCTGATGCGGAAATCATTGCAGCACTTGAACGGCAGCGCAGGAATATCTCGTTCGACAGTGAGCTGGTGCATGACAAACCGCTTGCCGACATCTCTCTTGAACCATTTCAGGAATTCTTCAAGGAAAAAACAGGCGAAGCATTGACTGACGCAACCCTGCGAAAACTGGAATTGGTGAAAGATTTTCAGGGCTCACTCTTGCCGACGAACGCCTATGTTCTTTTTTCTGACTGTCAGGTAAAACAAGAGCTTTTCCCTTACGCCAAAATTGAGTGTGCCAGGTTTAAAGGGAGCTCTTCTCACGAGTTTCTTGATCAGAAAACTGTCGATGGAAATATTGCTGTTCAGGCTGAAGCGGCATACAATTTTGTGCTCCGTCACATCAACAGGGGCGCAACGGTAAAAGGTGTTTACACGGAAAGCCGCTGGGAGTATCCTGTGGTAGCCATCAGGGAAGCTCTTCGCAATGCGGTTGTTCATCGCGATTATTCTCTTGCTGGCAAAGATATCAAGGTTGCCATATATGACGACATGCTTGAAATTACAAGCCCCGGCAAGTTGCTGCCCTCCATTGACTTTAACGAAATGGATGCCCGCCAGTCCGATATTCGCAACAAGGTTATCGCCCCGGTTTTCAAAAAGCTTGGAATCATCGACCAGTGGGGCAATGGCTTGAAGCTGATTGCTGATGAACTGAAAGCGTATCCGGAAATCGAGTTCAAATGGTTTGAACGTGGACTTCAGTTTCAGGTTCAGTTTCTGAAAAAGAATTACAAGCCGGATGGAGTCGCTGTGATCGCAGGAGAGAGTGCCGGGGAGCAGTATTGTGCAAAATCGGGACTAAGTCTGGATCAAGTCGGGACTAAGTTGGGACTAAGTTGGGAGCAGGTCAGACCAATGCTCTTTGCTTGTGAAAAACCGGTCATGATTCGGGAATTAATGACGGTTATGGGATTGAAAAACCGGAGCAAGTTCAGGGAAAAATATCTTACTCCGCTTTTGCAGGAGGATATTCTGGCAATGACCATCCCGGCGAAACCGACCAGTTCTCGTCAGCAGTATTGCCTTACAGAAAAAGGCAAACTATTGCTGGCGGATATTCGCAAGACATCCTGAACAACATTATTTCACTACCAAACCTTATGGAGAAAGTTAGCAATCACCCAGGCATCTTGTTTCAAAAACTGACAAATGGTAAAGCAAGTGTCGCATTATGAACATTCAGCATCTTGGTTCTGCGTCCAAACTTGACGAATTGCTTGCCTTAACCGCTGAGAGCGAGGTGGTAGAATTCAAGGAGGCTAAAAACAGCTATGATTTTTCTCATCTCGGAAAATATTTTTCAGCATTGAGTAATGAGGCCAATCTGAATCATCACTCAGTAGCCTGGCTGGTGCTCGGCGTTAATAATCAGCGGCAGGTTGTTGGCTCAAACTATTGCCGTGAGCGTCACTATCTTGACCGATTGAAAAAGGGGATTGCCGACAAAACCACCAGCCGTATTACGTTTATCAACATTCATGAAGTGCTCCATCGCGATGGTCGAGTACTTTTGTTTGAAATTCCTGCGGCACCAAAGGGATTGCCGATTTCGTTTGATGGGCACTATTATGGACGTGAAGGTGAGTCACTCTCGCCACTCAATCTGGAAGAGATCGAACGCATCCGTGCACAGGCGACTCAGGAGGATTGGAGTGCAGCAATAGTGCCTGATGCCGGGCTGGATGATCTGGACGACGAGGCTCTCCGGGTCGCACGCAACAACTTCAAGAGCAAATTCCCTGATAAATCGGGTGACGTTGACGAGTGGGACAATGCGACCTTTTTGAACAAGGCCAAACTCTCCATTAAAGGAAAGTTGACCCGTACCGCACTGATATTGCTTGGCAACAATGAAGCTGAACATTTTTTGTTGCCTGCTGATGTCAAAATCCGCTGGATACTCAAAGATCATTTGGGTAATGACCGTGACTATGCCTTGTTCGGCTTACCGATGCTGCTTGCTGTTGACAAGGTCTATGCCAAAATCCGCAATCTGAAATACCGCTATCTCCCTGAAGGTACGCTCTTTCCTGAAGAGATTGATCAATATGAGCCCTATGCAATTCGTGAGGCTGTAAATAATTGCCTTGCCCATCAGGATTATTCTCTGGCCGGGCGCATCAATGTGATCGAAGGAGATGAGACGCTTACCTTCACCAACCTCGGGAGTTTTGCGCCTGGCGATGTACAGCGCGTGGTGATGGAAGACGCCCCGGAGGAGTATTACCGGAACCGCTTTTTAGCGACGGCTATGTTCAACCTGAAGATGGTGGAGACGGCAGGCGGCGGAATCCGGAAGTTGTTTCTGTTGCAGAGTGCCCGGTTTTTTCCGTTGCCCGATTATGAGCTTTCAAGCAATCGTGTAAAATTGAAACTCACTGGCAAGGTGCTGAACATGGACTATGCCCGTCTGCTTGCCAGCACCGGCGACTTGACTCTCCGCGAAATCATGGCGCTTGACAAGGTGCAAAAGAAGCTTCCACTCAGTAACGATGAAGAAAAACTGCTTAAAGCCAAATCCCTTATCGAAGGGCGCAAACCGAATTTTTATATCGCTCAAAAGGTGGCGCAGAAGATCGGTAAAAAAGCATCATACAGTAAAAATAGGGCTTTTGACAAACAGTACTACCTCGATATGATATGCAAAGCGATTGGCGAACATGGTTCATTGAACCGCAATGAAATTGATGAACTGCTTTGGGATAAGCTTCCTGATGTGATGAACGACAAGCAAAAAAAGAGCAAAGTGGGGAACTTGATTACTGAGCTGCGTAAAAAAGGCACAATTCATAACACCGGGACTTCAAAACAATCGTCATGGCTTCTCTTAAAACAAGGGTGAAGAGGAAAGTTTAAGAGAACAATTAAAGAGAAACCTTAAGAGGGAGCTACTGCAACTATTTATAAAAAAATTAGTTAAGTTCTCTTTAAGTGAGAATAAGAAGAGAACAACAAGAGAACAAGATAGAACAACTGGCGGGAGTACCGGTGGATATTTGCCAGACATCCAGAACCAGATTAGTTCACTACAAAACCTTACGGGAATAAAATAAATGCCGTCACTTGACTGGATTGGGAAAAAAGCTGTTGTAAACCACCACAAGCAGGTGCCGTTTCATTTATTGCGTCAGAATATGGAGTTGTCGGCTGGTGACCCTGATTCAAAAAATCTTCTTGTGCAGGGGGATAATCTTGTCGCCTTGAAGGCATTGCTGCCATACTATGCCGGGCAGGTGAAGTGCATTGTTATTGACCCGCCATACAATACTGGTGAGCAAAATTGGGCGTACAACGATAGCGTAAATTCGCCTGAAATGAAGAATTGGCTTGGGAAAGTC
>CAINOO010000305.1 GCA_903851535.1 uncultured Chlorobiaceae bacterium
AGCTTTCAGAGCAATATCATGCAGGAGAACCGTTATCTCCTTATTCTTGATGGATTGAAAACAACCGTCATTATCTCGGTTTTTTCAACTCTTTTCGGGACGATTCTCGGGGCTCTGGTCTGTTTTATGCGTATGTCGCGCAACCGGGCTATGAGTCTCATGGCGAAGGCCTATATCTCGGTTTTGCGTGGTACTCCCGTGCTGGTCTTTTTGATGCTGATGTTTTATGTCGTTTTTGCTTCAGTTGATGTCAATCCTGTTATTGTCTCTGTCATAGCATTCGGTATGAATTTTGCAGCCTATGTGGCCGAGATTTACCGGGCTGGCATCAACAGCATAGACAAGGGGCAGACCGAGGCGGGTATTGCCATGGGTTTTACCAGGGTTACGACCTTTCTTTTCATTGTTCTGCCTCAAACGGTCTTGCGCATTTTGCCGGTCTACAAGGGCGAGTTTATTTCCCTTGTTAAAATGACCTCAGTTGTCGGCTATATCGCCGTGCAGGATTTGACGAAGGCGAGCGATATTATCAGGAGCCGTACCTTTGATGCCTTTTTTCCGCTGGTCATGGTGGCAATCCTCTATTTCTCTATTTCATGGGTACTTACGCTTTCACTGGAGTATGTCGAACGGCAGGTTGACCCTAAATCAAAAAGAAAGCAAATTGAAAGCGCATGATAAAGGTAGAGCATCTTTCGAAAAAATTCGGAAATCTCGTCGTACTCAGGGATGTCAATATTGAAATCAGGGAGGGGGAGGTTATTTCGGTAATCGGTCCTTCCGGTACCGGAAAAAGTACCTTGTTGCGTTGTATCAATCTGCTTGAGCGGCCAAGTGGCGGTTCAATCTTTATTGATGGCGTTGCTATTCTCGATGCGAAGACGGATGTGCCGAAGATTCGACAGAAAATGAACATGGTTTTTCAGTCGTTCAATCTTTTTGCCCACCTCTCTGTCATCGACAATTTGACCATCGCTCCCATTAAACTGTTGGGCAAGTCCAAAAAAGAGGCGGAGGGGAAAGCCATGAGCATCCTCACCATGGTAGGCCTCGCCGAAAAGGCCTGGAATTTTCCTGATGAACTCTCCGGCGGGCAGAAACAGAGGGTTGCCATTGCCCGTTGTCTGGCTATGGATCCTGAAATCATTCTTTTTGATGAACCAACCTCGTCACTTGATCCGACCATGGTCAGCGAGGTGTTGTCGGTTATTCGTCGTCTCGCCAAAGATGGCATGACTATGGTTATTGTCACGCATGAGATGGATTTTGCCCGGGACCTCTCCAATCGGGTTTTGTATATGGATGAGGGGGTTATCTATGAAGAGGGAACGCCAGAGCAGATATTTGATAACCCGCAGAAAGAGAAGACCCGGAGCTTCATCAACAGGATACGAAGTATCAACTATCATATCACCTCACCCCGATATGATCCTCATACGATGAGTGCCGAGATCGAGGCTTTTTGTGAAAAGCAGATCCTGCCGCTGAAAACGCGACAGAATCTGCTCTTGATTGTCGAGGAGCTGCTCCGCATCTACACTCCTTTTCTTGAATCCACCTTTCTTGATATCACCCTTGCCTATTCGGAAAAGAAGCAAAGTGTTGAACTTGTTTTGGAAAGCGGGGGAGATGGAGTGAACCCGCTCGACAAAAATCTCTTGCCTGACCATTCGGCAGAGAGCGCTATCTGGGGCATGATGCAGAGCATTGATTACCGTCGGGAAAACGGCAAGAACAGGGTAACCCTTATGCTGCAATAACGATGAGGGTTGTCGAAATTTTTCACCGTTAACTGCTCGGGTTGCGTTTGAAGCGTGTTGCAATGCCGCGACGGCAAAGGAGGGTAAGCGCTTTGGAGAAAAGTGCCGAAGTATTGTTTAATGCGTGTTTATTAGGCTTGCCGGATTTTGAAAAAATCGCTATACTTGCACAGCTTTTTTAACCAGATATAAGCCCCGTCACGTTATGAATTTTAATCCTTGGCACGATGTTGAGATAGGAGAGGGCCAGCCGAATATCGTCAATGCCATTATCGAAATTTCCAAAGGCAGCAAAACAAAGTACGAACTTGACAAAAAAACCGGCATGTTGAAGCTCGACCGGGTGCTTTATTCTGCGGTTTTTTATCCGGCCAATTATGGATTTATTCCAAAAACGCTTGGTGATGATCATGATCCGCTTGACATTCTTGTGATTTGCCAGTCTGACATTGTCCCGATGTGCATGGTGAGGGCGAGGGTTATCGGTGTCATGCGCATGATCGATCATGGAGAGGGAGACGACAAGATCATTGCGGTTGCCGAAGATGATGTCAGCATGAGCAATGTTCACAACATCGATCAGTTACCACCCTACTTCGCCTCCGAGTTAAAGCACTTTTTTGAAGAGTACAAATCGCTTGAAGAGAAGACCGTACTTGTTGAGGAGTTCCAGGGTGCTGAAACTGCCCGCCAGAGTATTGTTCATGCAATCGACAACTACAAAAAAGTTTACGCATAAGGTTTGCGCTGCGTGATAAGTGGTGAAAGGCGGTCATTGTTAAGGCAGTGGCCGCCTTTTGTGTCTTTTTTTGCGAATGCGTTATGACGGAAGTGCACTAAATCAACAACGTCCCCAAAGTTTGGCGGAAGTACACGTAGTCAACAACGTCCCCCTGTTTTTTTTTGATGTGGGGGAAATGTGATATATTGGCCGGGTAATTTTTTTGTGGGTGAAACGCTCCATTTTTAGATATGCTCTCATTAACGATTGGTGAACTGGCGAAAAGGGCTGAACGGATAAAACTTGTTATTTCTGATAATGATGGTGTTTTTACTGATAATGGGGTCTATTATTCGGAGAGGGGAGAGGAGCTGAAGCGTTATTCCATCAGGGACGGGATGGGCGTTGAGCGGTTGCGCAATAGTGGCATTGATACCGCTATTATGAGCGGTGAGGTTTCGCCAAGTATCAGGATGCGTGCCGAAAAGCTCGGGATAAAGAGGCTCTATCTTGGGGCCAAAGAGAAGCTGGCGTTGCTCGACAAGGTCATTGCGGAGAGCGGTTTGCGGAGGGATGAACTGGCCTATATTGGCGATGATGTCAATGATGTGGAAATTATGAGCGAGATCGCCCTCGAAGGATTGACGGCGTGCCCTCGTGATGCAACTGTTTTTGTTGAACCCTATATTCATTATCGTGCCCATGCTGATGGCGGGTACGGCGCATTCAGGGATTTTGCCGAGTGGCTGATCACACTCAGAAACTCCTGACTGTTTTTTTTAATCAAGATCGATTCCGTTCATCTCTTTCAGGGAGCCTGGCCGGTTCGTTTTATCAAAAGTAAGGTTTTATGGCGGAAGTCATTATAGGAAACAGAAAGGCAGGGGACGGACATCCTGTTTTTGTTATTGCTGAAATCGGCATCAACCATAACGGGTCGATGGATGTGGCAAAAAAACTGATTGCAGGCGCGGCTTTTGCCGGATGCGATGCGGTCAAGTTTCAGAAGCGTACTCCGGAACTCTGCGTACCACAGAGCCAGCGCGATATTGAGCGTGATACACCGTGGGGTCGTATGAAGTATATCGATTACCGTTACAAGGTTGAGTTCGGCCGCGAAGAGTATGAGGAGAT
>CAINOO010000306.1 GCA_903851535.1 uncultured Chlorobiaceae bacterium
AATGTGATCGACTGGCTGATGCAGTTGCCAGAGTGGTTGAATAATAAGGTCTGGCAAGAACTTGAAACAATTGAGGAGAGAGAAAAAGTGCAATACATTTCGAGCGTAGAAAGAATTGGAATGGCCAGAGGCGTAGCCAAAGGCAAATCCAGCCTGCTGGAAAAGCAACTTGAGTATCGCTTTGGCGTGTTGCCCGAGTGGGCCGCTGAGCAATTAGTACGCGCCAAGGAAGAGGAGCTGGAGGCTTGGGGTAAAGCGATTTTCACGGCTCCGACTCTGGAAGCTGTGTTCAGAAATGCTGACCCCTCATAAAGAATTGACAGGCGATGGATTTCTGCGGGAAAAACGTGGATGTGCACGCAGTGTGAATCGTTTTGAGTATCGTGAACTTTTCATAACGAGTATGTATGGAAACCGTTGATGTAAAGAAGGAGCTGAAGCAGCTCTATCACGCTTCAGCCAAAGAGGTGGTCCAGGTTGATGTGCCCGCCATGAATTTCATGATGGTGGATGGTGAGGGCGACCCCAATACCTCACAGGCCTATGCAGAGGCAATTGAGGCACTGTTTGCGGTTTCCTATACCGTGAAGTTCATGCTCAAGAAGGGGGAACTCGCCATTGATTATGGAGTCATGCCCCTCGAAGGGCTCTGGTGGGCCGACGATATGACGACCTTCTCATCTGACGACAAATCAAACTGGAAGTGGAGGGCAATGATCATGCAGCCCTCCTTTGTCACTGCTGAGCTTATCGAGAGTGCCTTGGCTGAGGTGAAAAAGAAGAAGAGTCCGGCCGCAATTTCAAAGGTACGGTTTGCATCATGGTTGGAGGGGGAGTGTGCGCAAATCATGCACATCGGGCCCTTCTCTGAAGAGGGTCCGACGATTGAAAAGCTTCACCACTTTATTGAAGCCAGCAACCGGCAGCGAGCCGGAAAACATCATGAAATTTACCTGAGCGACATTCGCAAAGCCGACCCGAAAAACTGGAAAACCATCATTCGCCAGCCGATGGAGTGATTGTGGCAACTCTTCATGCCCGTGCGCCAACAAGCTCTTCGATAATCAACCGCATTGCAAGCTCCGTTTTTTTTGGTTGCAAGACATGCGAAAAATCCTTATAATGGATAAAATTAATCCGGTTTTGTTTTTTACTTGTAACGTTAACTCAAAAAGAAAAATATCATGAGTGTGCTCGTCGGCCGCAAGGCGCCTGATTTTGATGTCGCAGCCGTTGTTAATGGCTCGCAGTTTGCTGATTCAATAAAGCTTTCTGATTACAAGGGCAAGTATGTGGTGCTCTTCTTTTATCCGCTCGATTTCACCTTTGTCTGTCCGACAGAGTTGCATGCCTTTCAGGAGAAGATCCAGGAGTTCCGTGACCGAAATGTTGAGCTGATTGGCTGTTCGGTCGATTCCAAATTTTCCCATTTCGCATGGCTGAACACCCCAAGAGCCCAGGGCGGTATCAAGGGCGTTACCTATACGCTGCTTTCAGATCTTAAGAAAACTGTTTCAGCCGATTATGATGTGTTGGACGAAAATGAGGAGATAGCTCTGAGAGGATTGTTCTTGATTGACAAGGAGGGTGTGGTGCAGCATCAGGTGGTCAACAATCTTGCTCTTGGCCGCAATATTGATGAGGTGCTCCGCCTTGTTGATGCGTTGCAGTTTACCGAAGAGCATGGTGAGGTTTGTCCGGCCAACTGGAACAAGGGTGATAAAACGATGGCTCCGACGCAAGAGGGTTTGATCGAATTTTTCGAGGAGACCTGATTGCTGTTTTTCTGATAGGCTTAATCAGCCTGTTTCTTTGAAGCTTAAGGTTATTGATTGATAGAATGAATTTTTGATTTATTGATAGATTGAATGATTGAAAGAAAGATTGATTGTTTGTTTGGTTGATTGATTGATTGACAACAGCAAGCGAAGCCGATTCCCCCTGCCTCTTTTTAACAGGGCAGGGGATCGGATTTACTCAGTAGGCTTTTGCAAACACCACCTTGCGGGCAGCCGGTTGTCCTGAGTAGATGCAGGTGCCGGGTTCGTCAATGCGATATTGTGCAATATAGTCGGCCTCTTCGGGAAGCACCCTGATGGTCGCTTTGGTCTCTGCCTTTATTTTTGCTTCAGTTTCTGCCGTGCCGTCCCAGTGGGCGATCACAAATCCCTTTTCAACCGCCACCTTGAACTCCTCATAACTCTGTACTTCGAAGGTGTGCTCCGTGCGGAACTGGAGTGCCTTGTCGAACATG
>CAINOO010000307.1 GCA_903851535.1 uncultured Chlorobiaceae bacterium
GCAAGAACCTGTTGTACGACTACCTCGAAGCTGCTGTAAACATCTACCTCGCGCAAATAGTGAGGAAATATTCCAGCTCGCTTGTTGATCGAGAACTTGGAGAGAGAAAGGTCTATGTGATCGACACCGGGCTGCTGAATGCTCTTGATTTCAAATTTTCGGACGATACCGGCAAGGCCCTGGAGCAGGCAGTTTTTCTGGAACTCAAGCGGCAGGAAAAAGAGATCTTCTTTTTCAAGGACAAATCAGAATGTGACTTCATTGTCAAAACGGGTTTCGATGTAACGGAGGCCGTTCAGGTTTCGGCCACCCTCAGCGATGCAAAAACGCGCCACCGGGAGCTTCGCGGTCTTACTGAGTGCTGTAACAAGTTCGGTTTGCGCAGTGGCCTGATTATCACGCTCAACGGAGCGGAAGAGTTTGAGCATCATGGAATAGCCGTTACGGTCATGCCGCTTTACCGATGGCTGTTGCAAAAGTAAGCCGCGCTTATTGCTTATGTGTAGCGTTCCAGCCCGTCAGGAGCGAGGTCTTCACCTTCGGGCCAGCATATACCGCCAATCGGGTCGATACTGACTTGACGAAAATACCTCTCCTGACGCAGTCGCCAATAGGCATCGCGCCTCTGTATCAATGGTTCGAGATTCAGGGTTAACTCCTGACAATTCGTAAGTCTGACTTTCAATCTCAGGCCTGAAAGTGGGATCACTTCCACAACCTGCACCCACGGTGGGCACAACCTTCTTTTTGTCATGACAATGCCTGGCATTTTTTATAGATTGGGATGCTTGTACCAACAAAAAAAAGAATTTTTCATGAGCGCACAAAACGCCAAAACAGAAAAACTTGACCGTCGCCTGTCACGACAGGCCAAGCATGTGTTGCGCATTGCCGCACATCGTACCGTGAGTGAGTTTGTGCTTGAGGATGCTTTTGCTCGTGCTGAAGAGACTCTGGCCGATCGCCGGTCGTTTAGCCTTAACGGCGAACAATGGACGGCATTTGTTGCAGCACTTGATGCCCCGCCACGAGAGTTGCCACGACTCAAAAAGCTTTTTCAGGAAAAAAGTATTTTCGAGCCAGCGTAACATGAACACAAAACTCAAGCAAAAAAGTGTAAAAGAGCACACCGAAAAAGCAATTGAGGAAAATTCCGTTATTCAGTTGTCGCTTGAAGGCAAGCTTGCCTTTGCCGAGGCTTTGCTGAATCCGCCAAAGCCCAATGCCGCTTTGCAACGGGCATTCAAAAATCACGCCAACTTCAGGATCATTAACCCTTGTTGAATGATGAAGCTGCCACCATTTTCAGTGATTCCACTGAGCAAAGACAAGGTACAAGAGGGCTTCTGCTCTGGCTCTGATGATCCGGATCACTACTTTTCAGCACAGTTCGGTCAGGATACAAAGAGGAATATCACCAAATGCTTTATTGCTGTCGATAACGCCAATCAAAAAATCGCAGGCTACTCTACACACCTTCTCCGAAATACTCAGCATTAGCGGTTTTCTGCCTTGGTACTTCCGTTTCAAAACTACAAGCAATAACGAAGGCAACGTCCCACTTCTCGATATTGCCGGCGAGTGGATTGACGCCATCGAAGATGGACAATAGAGAAAACTTCCTGCACAAATAATCCTCAAACATTGTCCTTCACGCTGAAAAAGACGTTGTTGCATGGATCAGCGACAGACAACGAAGCATGAACCATTATGATCCAGCAAAGCTCTCAAAAAAACGCCTTGCACTACTCGCAAGAGTTATCATCGCAGAACTCATCATGACCCGATACGGCCGATTAAACGAAAAAAGCAAAGCCATAACATTAACCTCCCCCGATTCAAATATGCTTCCTCTTCGCCGACGCCATCACTCGCGGACAAGCCCTCCCCGGATTCAGAATGGAAGCCCAGGTCCAACCCGTCCTCTACCCCGACCTCGGAGCCTGCGAAAAATGGCAAACCATAGCCTCCAGCCTGCCCAACGTCACCGTATCCACCATTCCGAACAACGAGCCACCCTGCCCGACCGAACCCAGGGCCTCGACCTCGCCGACTACCTCCTCGACTTACACAATCCGCCATTTTAAGCAGAAAAAACCTGTAATTCTTTTGCTGATCCTTTATCATTCTCCTGTTTCAGCAATATCTCGATAAGCATGTAAACGGGAGCCACTCGCCCGACTTGATGAAGGATGTACCTGTTTGAATATCTGGACAAAAACGCAACTGATGAGTGTGTGCATTTTTATTGATGGTCTTGGGTTATTTTGATATAATTCAATCGTGCTGTGTTTGTGACAAGGCAAACAAAGGAAGGATAACATGCTTGCGGATTATAGTATCAACCAGCTAACATCGCTGAACCGATGAGGTAACAATGAATACAAATACTGTTTCTGTGTTTGATCTGAGTCCACCAGAGAAGCTTCAACTGGTAGAAGACCTTTGGGATGATCTGGCGACGACCCCGTCAGAGGTTCCTGTATATGAATGGCAAAAGAAGGAGTTGGCTCGACGAAAAGCTAACTTGGCAAACAATCCGGCTTCAGGACTTTCGTGGGCCGAGGTAAAAATTGAGGCGCGAAGCCGTTATGTTCGCTGAACTAATAATTGCATCGGAGGCCCAACAGGATGTCGTTGAAGCTCCACAACATCCCAGGACTCAAAAAAGTGGCACATCCGTTTGATGTGACTGCAAGCAGGGAGTTTTATCTTTTTATTGAAACCTATCATACGGATTTTGGGCGGTTCTCCCAAAAAAGGCGTTCCCTCTGCTGTACCAAAAGCGCTCCTATAATTAAAAAAACCGAGCCACCCAAGCCTACCGAACCCAAGGCCTAGATCTTGCCAACCGCCTCCTCGATGTACACAATCCGCCATTTTGAACAAAAAAAACGGGAATTCCTTTGCTGACCGTTTTTTATTCCCTTGTTTCAGCAATATCTTGACAAGAATGCAAACGGGAGCTATTAGCCCGACTTGCTGAGGGGTGAAGCAGAGCTGAGGTTATCAGGTATCTGTGTTCTTATAAAAAAAGAAACTATCTGCCTTTTCAGAAATAGATAGATAAGACCAAGAAATGTTAGGATTCGCTATGTCGTGGGAAAGCATCGGTAGCACCAGCACAGGTCAAATGCCTCATGAGAGAGAATGGATTGTCTTAACTCTTCATCTTGCAGAGCGATACATCGCATTCGTGTGCGGCGAGCCGCCGGTTGGCAGCAATCTTGACATCATGTGGCATGACCACGACCTTGGAGCCTACCCGACGCTTGGCATTTGGTCTGAATATGACCCTCCATGGGATTACATCAATGCCTGTGAACGTGCGCTGGAAGTTTTCGATGAAGCCGTGTCATGGCATGAGTTGAAGGAACACTCCGAAGAAGTGGCATTTTTAGAAGAAGACGAAGCTGAAGAAAATGACGAATCCTAATCCGTCACTCAAGCGGTCACATAATAGTTTTATCAAATCCAGTTTTATGGTCAAAGTTCTGCCCTTCGGGTAGTCGCAAATCCTTGCAGGTTAAATCATCAGCCTCTATTCCCACCTCCTGCAAGTTCCCCCTCAACCACCTCCAGCACATCATCCCGCGCCAACTGCCGGTCAATCTCCCTCTGCAACGTCGGTGACCCGATCTTTGCCGTCCCCTCCTTCGCCCGCACCAAAAAATCCAGATCAGCCCGCCGGTCCCTGAGCTCAAACCGCTGCGGATAGGTCACCACCACATTTGCCGCATCATAATCCACCCCCTCCCACCGGCAAAAAATCCTGAACAACTGATTCTCCGTCACCGCAAGCTGAGCCGCCTTCTCCGCCAAGAGCGTATTCAAAATCTGAAAATCCGTCTCAATTGCCACCCCTGAGGCCACCGCCGACCGGTACGTCCGCACCGGCGTCAAATGCGCCATTCGGTTAATCATCTCCACCTTCATCTCCAGCGCCTGCAGCAACCCCAAGAGCGCCTCCGCATCCGCCTGCAACAAATACGGCCTCTTCTCCGGCACCGTATCCTCATGCATCACCGTTCACCGCGACCCCGCGCTTCAATGATGTGAGCCCGACAGGATGTACCGTTTATCGATTGGAATAAGGAGTGTTTATGGCCCGTTAAGCCGATAGGTAGAATGGATGATGTATAATTCCCCACTGAT
The DNA here is from genome assembly GCA_903851535.1 of uncultured Chlorobiaceae bacterium. Taxonomy (GTDB): domain Bacteria; phylum Bacteroidota; class Chlorobiia; order Chlorobiales; family Chlorobiaceae; genus Chlorobium. The sequence goes on from CAINOO010000307.1 coordinate 4,156, forward strand.
GTCCTAATGCGCCAAGGCCCTTTTGACAGCCTCCGGTTCATGGGCAATGACGGTTAAAAGAATCCGGGCCGCCCGATCAGGATGACGGCGTTTTTGTTCCCAATCCTGCACCGCCCTGACGTCAAACCCAAACCGCAAAGAAAATTCCGGTTGAGTCAACCCCAAACCGTTGCGGATAGACTTAACGTCGATCTCCTCAGGAACATTGACGGTAAAGCCGTCAGAAATTTCACCGCGAGCATAGGCCAGTGCCTGGTTTGCGGACTTGATA
>CAINOO010000308.1 GCA_903851535.1 uncultured Chlorobiaceae bacterium
ATACCCGGCTTTAAGGCGGTTACTGAACCACAAGGGGAAAAAGGCCGGGATATCCGTTGCTCGGCTGGCAGAGATAATGACCGGTGCAATTGCATCGACCTGATTTACGTCGTGCTGCACTATCCCCGTTTTTTCCCACCCCTGCAATGGCATTGTTCAAACTCTTTTGTAAAAAAATTAGTGACGCAGGAGAGATATGACCCTGTTGCCTCAACATGCAATTGCCAAACCAAACGACGCAACACCACCCGAATACTGACAACCTTTTAGAGCAGATAGTGCCTCAAATCGGGAACTGGTGTCGTTGCTTCACAATGCAGCACCTCACGAACTCGGACACCATGCTGATTTTCAAGAGATTCCCGCTCGGGCTTGCTCAACATACCGTTACTGACAATAAAGGCTTTTTCGACAAGCTGTCCAGCTCCATCACTCTGAAACCGTTCTACCATCTCCCGATACTCTGTCCGGCAACGTTTCACATAGGCTATCTGCTCGAAAGCATGAGGGATATCATGAGCACCTTTCAGTTCAACCAGAATGGCAAATTTTTTGTTGCCGCTCCTGAACAGGAACAAGTCATCACACTTGAGTTCATTATCCTGAAAGACGCAACCATCCAGTACAAGTGCTTTAGCCTCTTCATTTTGACGGATTTCGAGTTTAACCTTCTTGCCTTTTTCGCAAAACGTCAACACTGCGTCACACAAATCAAGGGTGTTTCCCATTTTCTGACAGAGACAATGCTCAAAAGGCGCAACATTGATCATCTCTTTTGCTCCCATTCGATATCACGCATGGTATCGTAAAGCCTGTTTATGCTATTGAAATTTTCCAGCAGTCGATCATCGAGCAGTTCAAGCTCACGATTCATCAACGATGTTTCATCTTCCTTTGTCATCACATAGGCGGTAATCTCTTCAGCACCAAGAGAATAAGTGTTGAGTATCTCCTCGTCCTGAATCAGAAATTTCTCTATTTTGTGACGTTTCAAATAAGTGTTAAGAGCTTCAACAATATAGGGACTGTGTGTTGTTACGATGAACTGTGTATTCTTGAAGGTTTTCAAAAGGTCACCCACAACACGCTGCTGCCAGGATGGATGAAGATGAAGATCTATTTCATCAATCATCACGATGGCTTCCGCTACCAGAGGATCATCCAGATGCGGGTTCGCCATTGCCATACGTGAGGCCAGGTCGATCACCAGTCCAAGAAGCGTTTTATAACCATCACTCAACTGTGCGATATTCAGCCATTCCCCATCCAGCCTGACCACAAAACGCAAAGGATTTAGTTCGATATGAGGCTCGGAGATATCAGGAAAGATAGTGCTGATGGCTGTTCGCACGGCATCAAGCTCCTTCAGGGTAACATCAAAACTTCTATGCTCTTTCTGTAGTCGATGTTCTTCATTTTCCTTATTGTAAAACCAGATAAAAGAAGATTTAAATCGGCTGACGGCATTCAGTGCGTTGGCCAGCGCCTCCAGTCGATGATGTTTTTTGGGAAACCCTTTTCGGCTTAACGGAACATCGAGCAACGCCCGGCTGACACCGTAGTAAACAAACAACGGAAGCAGATAATCATCACCTTGATTTGAGGGGTCAATAACTTCCCGGTCAAGAAAATGCTCAAGCTCACGGACGCCGTAACCGCTGGGTACAAGTTGACTGGTCAATTTACTCTTGTCGCGCCGTACAATTTTGTCCCACTTCAACCCTGATGTTGTTTCAAGAGCAACACGGGTATAGGGAGCCAGCTTATTTTCAGACTGACGAATATCTCCATGTTTCCTCAACGAGCGCCCTGAAACTTCAGGGAGATGGGTCAACGCAGCCCCCAAACCAATTGAAATTCCATCAAGAAGAGTGGTTTTCCCCGAACCATTTGTACCCATCAACAACGTCAGCCGCGCTCCAAGCTCCAGTACCACATCCTCTTTTGCGCGAAAGTTTTCCAACTGTATACGTTTCAGTATCATGGACTCGGTATCAATGATTATCTATTCTAGTTCAACATTTATTTCCAGACAAACAAAGGTAAAGAATTCAGTAACTCTTTGCTACGCCTACCCAATCCTGCTCGACATGTTTACCACCTTCTCTTCAATCAGCCCATCGGTTGCGCTGATGTACGCTTTGAAATGGTCACTGTTTCTGTGTTTTTCAAAGTGGTCAGGGCTCTCCCATCTTTCATGGAAAATGAAGAGTGCGGGATCATCATTGTCTTGATGCAGGGCATAATCGAGACAACCCTCCTCTTTTCGGGTGGGGGCGATGAGTTTCAGCAGTTCGCTCTTGAGGGAGTGCAGAGACTCTTTTTTTGCGGTCACTTTTGCAGTGATAATCAGTTCTGACATGGCGAGCCCTTCTTGAAAGTATTTTCTGACATTGCCTTGACTTCGTTTTATATTTCAATCTTTGTTGTGTAAGAATAGCAATTTTTTTGCGGCAACGGAAAGCTTTATCAAGAACAACATGACAAGCGTTGAACCAGTCATCGAAGCAAGAAACCAGAAACAGCGGGGAAACGGACTTTGCAGCTCATGCGGTCTCTGTTGCGTTCAGACCTGGCCAGTTGAGCAAAGTATCATGAGCTGTGTGTTTGAAAACGGCTGGCTCGGCGAGAGGGAGAAAAAGCTTTTCGGGCGGGAACGAAGTCTGGATAATCCGGTGGAGATGCGTTTTGGCATCACACTTGAGCGCTTTACGGCTCAACTGAAAAAACCGCTACCCGGATCGCAGTGGAGCGGCATCATTACCCGTTTGGCCATGAAAGCGTTTGAAGAAAAGCTTGTTGAAGGCGTCATTTCGCTGCAGCACACC
>CAINOO010000309.1 GCA_903851535.1 uncultured Chlorobiaceae bacterium
CATCAACTCGATTGTTGCCTTTTTTCTGCTCTACATGCTTGTTCCAAACCGTCGGGTACGGTTTGTTCACGCCTTTTCCGGTGCGCTCCTCGCTGCGGTTCTTTTTGAACTCTCAAAGAGATGGTTTGCGTTCTATATTACTCATTTTGCCACCTTTGAGCATATTTACGGGGCACTGTCGGTTGTCCCCATGCTTTTTTTCTGGATCTATCTTGGCTGGATTGTGGTACTTACCGGTGCTGAGTTTGTTTTCTGCCTTGGAGCCCTCGAACCAGAGTGGATAGTTCCTGAGACCTTCAACCCGATTCCTGGAGTGCCCGAGATTCTTTCGGTTCTTGCTTATATCTGGAGTGGGCAGAAAAGCGGAAATGCCATGAACATGAAACAGATGCTGAAGGTTGTTCATGGCATTACTCCTTCCGGGGTACGAAAAATTGTTGATATTCTGCTGCTCAGCGATTTGGTTCACCTTACAGCAAATGGTGCCCTTGCCGTCAGTCGCGATCTCTATGTTCTGACGCTTTTTGATCTTTATACCATAATTCCGTCCGGCTTCTGGAGCGATGAAAACGGTTCGCTGATTTCAGGAGGTAATAGCGTACATTTAAAGACGATCAAAAGTGGAGTGGCGGAGTGTCTCAAAAGCAGCATGAATATGCCCCTTGCTCCCTTGTTAGAAGATATTAATCAAGACCAATAATGAGTTATCAGGTTATAGCCAGGAAGTACAGGCCGGCAAAGTTTTCCGACATTACGGCACAGGAGCATGTTACCCGTACCATTCAGAATTCGCTTCGCATGGGCCGTGTCGGGCATGGTTATATTTTTTCGGGGTTGCGCGGTGTTGGCAAGACAACTGCGGCAAGGGTTTTTGCCAAAGCGCTGAACTGCCAGAAGATGCTGGAGGATGCCGAGTACCTGCAGCAGGTCACCGAGCCTTGCGGAGAGTGTGAGAGCTGCCTCGACTTTGATGCCGGTACCAGCATGAATATTGCGGAGTTTGATGCCGCATCCAACAATAGTGTCGATGATATCCGTACCTTGCGTGAAAATGTGCGCTACGGCCCGCAAAAAGGAATCTACCGGGTCTATATTATTGACGAGGTGCACATGCTCTCTATTGCCGCATTCAACGCATTCCTGAAAACCCTTGAGGAGCCTCCGCCGCACGCAATTTTCATTTTTGCCACTACGGAACTCCACAAGATTCCGGCAACCATCGCTTCCCGCTGCCAGCGTTTCAACTTCAAACGCATTCCTCTTGAAGAGATCCAGAAGCAATTGCAGCTTATCTGTGATGCCGAGCAGATCAAGGTTGACGGCGATGCCTTGCAGCTTATCGGTCGCAAGGCGCAGGGCTCCATGCGTGATGCACAGAGTATTCTTGACCAGGTTATTGCCTTTTCAGCCGAGAATGATCACACGGGAAGTATCAGTTACCTCGGTGTCTCCGAATTGCTGAACTACATTGATGATGACCACCTTTTTGAAGTTACTGATGCTGTTGCACAGCGCAATGCGGTCAAGATGCTTGATGTTGCGCAGTTTGTGATAAAAAACGGTTATGACGAACAGGATTTTCTTGAAAAGCTGATTGAGCATCTGCGCAATTTTTTGGTGGTACAGAATCTCTCTTCTACCCGTCTGGTTGAGCGTCCTGATGCAATCCGTGAGCGCTACAGCCTGGATGCGGCCAATTTTTCACCTTTTGCCGTCATGCAGATGGTTGATTTTTTGTTGCTGACACAGAAAGAGCTGAAGTTCCAGTTTGAATACCGGTTTCGGTTTGAGCTTGCGCTGCTGAAATTGATTGATCTTGTGCATGTCGTTCCTGCGGCGGCCATTGCGGCGGAACAACAGCCTCAATTGCAGGCTCAAAAAAAAAAGCACCTGACAAGCCCCTGAGAAAGGAGTCAGCTCCTGTTGCATCGCTTCCCCTGCCTTCCGTACCTGTTCCTGCCCCGAAGCCCTCTGAAAGCGGGGAGCTTGATCTTGGGTCGTGGCAGAAAAAGCTTTCAAGTTTTGCCTCAAATTCAGTGTTGCCGAAGATTCTTCCGAAGAGTCCATCCGGCACTGTGCACTCCGAAGGTGCCGGGCCAGTGGCCGACCTCTCCTTGCTCAAGGTTGAATGGCACCAGTTTCTTGAGCATGTTGCCAAAAAAACAAAAAATCTGATGGCAACGCACTTGCAATCGTGCGAACTTGTTGCCTGCACTCCCGATGGCGTGCTCGACATTGCCTGTTGCCGAAAGTTTTCCTACGAGGAGCTTCAGCAGGAGCGCGCAGAGCTTCAGCAGGAAATTTCAGAGTTTTATGCCTTGCCGCTTCAGCTTCGTATTCTCTATGATGCCGAAAAAGATGCCTGTACCAGGGAAAGAACAGTTTTTACCATTTTTCAGGAGCTTTCGCAGCACAATGAGGTCATCCGCTTTCTTGTCACCGGGTTTGGAGGGGAGCTTGTCTATTGAGTGAGGGCTGTACCACAGGGTTTCATAAATGAGAAAATATTCTTCATATTCATGCTTTTAAGTTTTTTCAATCTCTTTATACAAAGGACGACAGGAATATTATGAAAAAAGCTGCAGAGAGCACGCAGATTCTGAAAAACCGGTTCCGCTCTGATTATTGCGGATTACTCAGTCCGGAGCGTGAGCATGGCTCTGTCAGGCTTGCTGGCTGGGTTCACAGAAAACGGGATCATGGTGGGCTGATTTTTATTGATCTGAGGGATCATACCGGTATCAGCCAGCTTGTTATCCAGCCTGAGCAGCAGGCTCTCTTCGCAAAAGCGGAGCAACTGCATCTCGAATCAGTTATCTGCATTGAGGGCGTCGTTGTCCTGCGTGCTCCGGGTGCCATCAACCCCCGCCTCGCATCGGGTAAAATTGAGGTGGTTGTAAGCCAGATTTCGGTCGAGAGCAATGCGCAAACCCTCCCTTTTCCGGTTGCTGACGAAGTGCAGACTTCTGAAGAGCTGCGGCTGAAATATCGCTTTATCGATCTGCGTCGTGAAAAAATTCATGAAAACATTATTTTCCGCAGCCGCCTGACCGCCGCCGTGCGCCGCTACCTCGAAGAGCAGGATTTTATTGAAATACAGACACCCATTCTCACCTCCAGCTCGCCTGAGGGTGCTCGCGACTTTCTTGTGCCAAGCCGCCTCCATCCGGGCAAGTTCTACGCTCTTCCCCAGGCACCCCAGCAGTTCAAGCAGCTTTTGATGGTATCGGGTTTTCCCCGCTATTTCCAGATAGCCCCCTGTTTCCGCGATGAAGATGCCCGCGCCGACCGCAGCCCGGGAGAGTTTTACCAGCTTGATATGGAGATGGCCTTTATCGAGCAGGACGATCTTTTTTCTATCCTTGAAGGGATGATCGAGCACCTGACGAGCACCATGTCGCACAAGCGCATCACGCAGTTCCCCTTCCCGAGGATCAGCTATAAAGAGGTGATGAACCGTTTCGGCACCGACAAACCTGACCTGCGCATTCCGCTCGAAATCAGCGATGTCACCCCGCTCTTTGTCGGTTCGGCCTTCAAGGTCTTTGCAAACAGCACCGTTGAGGGCTCCTGCGTCAAGGCGCTTGTTGTCAAGGGGCGCGGCAATGAATCGAGGCTCTTTTACGACAAGGCCGAAAAACGGGCCAAAGAGCTCGGTTCAGGCGGTCTCGCCTATATCCAGCTCAAGGAGGAAGGGCCAAAAGGGCCGGTAGTCAAGTTTCTTTCGGAAGCCGATCTCGCAACCCTCAAAAGCCATCTTGCTCTTGAGACCGGCGACGTGGTCTTTTTTGGGGCAGGGAAGTGGGAGACAACCTGCAAGATCATGGGCGGGATGAGAACATACTTTGGCGATCTCTTTACGCTCGACAAGGATGAACTCTCCTTCTGCTGGATTGTTGATTTCCCGATGTTTGAGTACAACGAGGAGGCCAAAAAAATCGACTTTTCACACAACCCCTTCTCGATGCCGCAGGGAGAGATGGAGGCACTCGAAACCATGTCGCCTCTCGATATTCTCGCCTACCAGTACGACATCGTCTGCAACGGCATTGAGCTTTCAAGCGGTGCCATTCGTAACCACAAGCCGGAGATTATGTACAAGGCATTCGGTATTGCCGGATACAGCCGTGAAGAGGTAGACCAGCGCTTTGGCCACATGATTGAGGCCTTCAAGCTTGGCGCACCACCGCACGGAGGCATTGCTCCCGGCCTTGACCGCCTGGTCATGATCCTCTGCGACGAACAGAACATCCGTGAAGTCATCGCCTTCCCGATGAACCAGCAGGCGCAGGATCTCATGATGGGCTCTCCATCGTCAGTGACGCCCGTACAGCTCAGGGAGCTGCATTTGAAGATTGAATTGCCGAAAAAAGCAGAGCCGAAACCGTAGGGTATACGCAGGAATATTCTGTATGACGTGAATCTGCAGGGGTGAACGCAGGCGAATGCAGGGGCGAAACCATGTGTAGGGGCGAAACCATGTATAGGGGCGAAACCGTGTAGGGGCGAAAAATTTTTCGCCCCTACGCCCGCCCGTTCTGATGATCGCCGATGATTGCCGATGATTGCCGATGATTGCCGATGATTGCCGATGATTGCCGATGATCGCCGATGATCGCCGATGATTGCCGATGATCGCCGATGATCGCCGATGATTGCCGATGATTGCCGATGATTGCCGATGATTGCCGATGATCGCCGATGATTGCCGATGATTGCCGATGATCGCCGATGATTGCCGATGATTGCCGATGATTGCCGATTATCGCCGATGATTGCCGATGATCGTTCCGACGATTTCACCAACCGTCAATAACGCACAATCCATGAAACCTGATCCGGCACATCGTCATCGCCGTTCCATTCGGTTACCGGGGTACGATTATTCATACCCAGGGGCATATTTCATCACCATTTGTACGCAGAACCGTCAATTTCTCTTTGGGGATATTGCCGGGGGTACAATGCAATTGAACGATGCCGGGCGAATGGTTGAACGATGTTGGGATGAAATC
>CAINOO010000310.1 GCA_903851535.1 uncultured Chlorobiaceae bacterium
GCCGAGAGCGTGACCAGTGCGGCTACGACCGCCGTTGTCACGGATACCATTGCGCCAACAATCACCACGTTCACGCCTGCCGATGGAGCTACTGGTGTTGCCGTTGGAAGCAATCTTGTGGTAAACTTCGACGAAGCGATCCAGAATGGTACCGGTTTGATTGAAATTCACAGCGGGTCAGCAACAGGAGCGCTTGTCGCAAGCTACGATGCCGCGACGAGCACAAACCTCACCATATCGGGCAGTACGCTTACCATCAACCCGACGGCTGACCTTGCACCCGGTACGCATTATTTTGTGCTGCTTCCGGATGGTTCGGTCAGTGATCTTGCCGGAAATCACTTTGCGGGGAACTCGCTCTATGACTTTACGACTGTGGCGGCGGCAGGTGCCGATCCCTATGCCGCAAGCAGTGGTGGGGGCGGTGGTGCTGGAGTTGCGTTGGCAGGGGTGGGAGCACTTGGTATTCTTTCGTGGGCACTCTTTTTTTAAGTAACAAAAGGGTTGGATAATGGAGATTTATCGTTTTGGATTTGATGCCATGGGAGGCAGTGGTGAAGTTGTCCTTGCGTCGAAGAGCAAAAATGAGGGGCATGCCATAGCCAACCTGGTTCTTGAAGAGGTGGCGAGAATCGAGTTCAAATATTCCCGCTACCGGCCCGAGAGCATTGTTTCCCGTGTCAATGCTGCCGCTGGCGGCGACTTTGTTGCCTGTGATGAGGAGACCTCGTCATTGTTCAACTACGCTGATACCCTTTATGAAAACAGCGATGGCTTGTTTGATATGACGTCGGGGGTTTTGCGTCACGCCTGGGATTTCAGCAAGGCTCTCTTGCCTGAGCCGGCAAAACTTTCCGGGCTGCTTGCTCTTGTCGGGTGGAATCGGGTGGAGCGGCAGGGCAATGCCATTCGTCTGCCTCTGGCAGGTATGGAGATTGATTTTGGGGGTATTGGCAAGGAGTATGCTGCTGACCGGGCTGCGGCAGTTGTTGCTGATCAGGGGGTGACGCATGGTTATGTGAATTTGGCGGGTGACATACGGCTTGTTGGCCCCAAACCTGACGGTACACCCTGGATTATCGGAATTCAGGATCCCCGTCATAAAGAGCTGATGATTGCTTCGATTCCGCTCCACTGTGGAGCGTTGGCGACAAGCGGTGACTATGAGCGCTTTTTTGAAGTGGATGGCAATCGCTACTGCCACATTCTTCATCCCCGGACAGGCTATCCGGTGACTTATTGGCGGTCAGTAACGGTTGTTGCTCCCTTGGCCATTACCGCCGGAAGTTGCACAACCATAGCAATGTTGAAAGGCCCGGATGCGTTGGCCTTTCTTGACGACACGGGAATGGGATACCTGGTGGTAGACCATAGTGGAAAGATATATCATAAAAACACATAGTACAGTTTTCAGCGTTAATCAATAATTATTGCTCCTTATGCGAACAACAACCATGAATTCGCCTGTTGTCAAGCGTGTGACAGCTCTTTTTGCTCTATTCCTGCTCCTCTGCCTAAGGGTGAGCAGTGTTTTTGCTGCTGATTTTCTTGATCCTCAGCAGGCGTTCAAGCTTACTGCCGAGCTGAACAATTCCCGGACGCTGGTGTTGCAATGGGAGATTGCCAAAGGGTACAAGCTCTATCGCGACAAGGTTACGGTCGGTGTCGAAAGCGGCAAGGCTGAGCTGAAGACTCCTCTTTTGCCGAAAGGGATCACGATAACAGATCCTTCAACCAATGAGAAAATAGCTATCTATCATGACAGCCTGAATGTTGCCGTGCCTCTTGTCAAGGCTGACGCGCCATTTACGCTGAGTGTGGTCTATCAGGGATGCGCCGAGGATGGTCTCTGTTATCCGCCAATCACCAGGCTTTTCAAGGTTGACCCATCCAGGCCAGGTTTGCTGATGGCGGCTGGTGAGCAGGCAGATGCTCCTCCTGCTGCGAGCAATGGTGCTGTTGTCGCCGAAAAGCCTGTACCAGAAGCTCCTTTGGCCGTTGCTGGTGCGGCACCCTCGAAAGCGGCAGCAGCAGACAATGATCTCTCTCTGGCAACGGCCACCCTTGCCGGGGGAAGTTTGTGGAAAATTGCTCTTGCATTCCTTGCATTCGGGCTGCTCCTGTCGTTTACTCCCTGCGTTTTGCCGATGGTACCGATTCTCTCTTCGATTATTGTGGGTGAGGGTGATGTTACCCGCCGTCGCAGTTTTCTGATGGCACTTGCCTATTGCCTCGGGATGGCGTTGGTCTATACGTCGCTTGGTGTAGCTGCCGGGCTTGCGGGCGAAGGGCTTGCCGGAGCCTTGCAGAAGCCGTGGGTTCTGGTGCTCTTTGCGCTGCTGCTTGTTCTGCTCTCTCTCTCCATGTTCGATGTCTATCAGTTGCAGTTGCCAGTCGCCTTGCAAAGCAAGCTTGGCAAGGCTTCCGGTGGCTTGAAGCGGGGTCGTTTTGCCGGGGTCTTTTTTATGGGCGCGTTGTCGGCGCTGATTGTCGGTCCCTGTGTTGCAGCTCCTCTTGCAGGAACCCTTGTCTATATCAGTCAGACGCGTGACGTGCTTCTTGGTGGACTGGCGCTCTTTTCGATGGCCATGGGGATGAGTGTGCCGTTGCTGCTGGTCGGTCTCTCCGCAGGCAGTTTGTTGCCCAAGGCTGGCGCATGGATGATTGGTGTCAAGTATGTCTTCGGGCTTCTGTTGATTGCCGTTGCCATCTGGATGGTCTCGCCAATTCTTCCAGCTCCGGCGGTCATGCTGTTCTGGGGAGCTTTCGCTATCCTCTGCTCGGTTTTTCTCGGTGTTTTCGATACGTCTGCCGCAAAGCCAACGATTGCACTTCGCTTTGGAAAAACCTTTGGCCTGGTACTTTTTGTGATCGGATTACTGGAGCTTGTCGGGGCTGCTGCCGGCAGTACCAACGCGCTTGAACCGCTTTCAGAGATTCGCGGGGTATCGACAGCCAGTCAGGGAGAGCAGAAGGGAGTCGGCTTCACTCGTATCAAGACGGTAGCGGAGCTCGATCAGGCACTGCTCTCCGCCAAAAAGCCGGTCATGCTCGATTTTTATGCCGACTGGTGTGTCGCATGCAAGGAGATGGATCGCTTTACTTTTCATGATCCAAAGGTTATTGAGCAGCTTGGCAATCTGACGCTCTTGCAGGTTGACGTTACGGCCAATAGTGCAGACGATCGTGCCTTGATGAAGCGTTTCGGACTCTTTGGCCCTCCAGGGATGATCTTTTTTGATGCCAAAGGGAAGGAGATTGCGGAAAGCCGGATTGTCGGTGTGCTTGAGGCGCGTGCTTTTTTTGATCATGTTGCCAAAGTCTTGCGGTAAACACTCTCTTTGTTCAAGAGCTCTCTTGTTGCAGCATACATACCCTGTTAACAGCCTGGCATTGGCCAGAATTGTTCTGCGGTATGTATGCTGCAGCAATTTTTGGGCAAAATTTAAGTTATCATTAATGATGCTTTAAGGCTCATGAGGCTATCATGATGAAGTTGAAATTTTATGAATGTGTTGTATTGCTTTTGACGATGTTTTTTCGCCTGAAGCAGTGTCACAAAACTCCCTTTTCAGGGATAGATCTCTTGATCAATACATCACTTATTAACAAAAAAGAGAGGGCATAATGGCTTCTTATAC
>CAINOO010000311.1 GCA_903851535.1 uncultured Chlorobiaceae bacterium
AGATCATTGTGTCCAATTTTTCCAGACAACAATATCCAACAGCTTTTACTCTCAGGAAATCCCGCAAATGCGGTATTCTTTATGCCCTAAAAAGAGGAGGCCTTTTTTGCTCAGGCATTCATGATTGCTGCCCGCGAAGCCTTGCAATGCGCTCATCCAGCGTTGGGTGAGTGGAGAATAACCTCCTGAGCCCCCGGCTCTCTCTGCCTGAAATTCCAAAGGCGGCAATCTGCTTGGGCAAGGCAGAGGGGAGCTGCTGTGCCTGTAACTTTTGAAGCGCCGCGATCATCTTCTCTCTGCCAGCCAGCACTGCCGCACCAGCATCAGCACGGAACTCCCGCTGGCGTGAGAACCACATCACCACAACGGAAGCGCCTATGCCAAGCAAAATCTCTGCGACGATACGGACAAGAAAAGATGCCGGGCCCGTACCCCGTCTGGTTTCGAAGAAAAATTTATCGACCGCATAGCCAATAACGCGTGAGAGAAAAACAACGAAGGTGTTCAGGACGCCTTGAATCAAGGTCAACGTCACCATGTCGCCGTTAGTGATGTGCGACATCTCATGCGCCAGCACCCCTTCGGCCTCATCCCGGGTCATGGCATTGAGCAAACCGGAAGAGACCGCGACCAGCGAACGGTTTTTTGTCATGCCGGTAGCAAAGGCGTTGACTTCCGGCGAGTTGAATATGGCAACTTCCGGCATAGTGATGCCAACCCTCTGCGACTGGTTTCTCACGGTATTAATAAGCCATTGCTCCGTTGCCGTGGCGGGGGTTTTAATCACAATAGCACCCGACATGCGCTTGGCTGACCACTTTGACAGCGCCAGTGAGATAAAGGCACCACCAAACCCGATGATAGAGGAAAAAACCAGCAGATTACCGAGATCAAGGCCGGAAGCATTCAGATAGGGCTGTACACCAAGGATGCTCATGGTGACCGAGAGCACCAGCATAATGGCAAGGTTGGTCACAAGAAAGTAAAAAATGCGCTTCATATTTTTCTCCAGCGAGTTATGGGTATTGATTTTTGGCGAATTACGGCAACAGAAATTTCATGAAATTACCATAAAATTTGGCCGCAGCAAAGAGGAGGAGATGAATACTCTTTTCTCCTGAATATGTATATTGAAGCTATATAAACTTTAATGACTTTTAACATGATAACGCCATGATCGCCAGAATTCAGACACTTTACCTTCTTCTTGTCGCTCTGCTTGCTGCATTGAGCATGATGCTGCCTTTCTGGAGTTTCACTACCACAAAGCTATTTTTTATCACCGATTTCTCTTCATTCCCCGATGCGGGAATCATGCAAGTGACCAGCAACTATGCCGCCGCTCTCTTTTCTCCCCTCACTATTGTCGTCTCTCTTGCTGCCATTTTTCTCTACAAAAAAAGAGAACTTCAGCAAAAACTTATTCTGCTTGGCATGCTCTTTTTCTTTGGCGACCTGCTTTCGAGCCTTGCTGCGGCCCATTTTCTGAACCAGTATTTGTGCTCCTGCATGGCGTTCACCCACAAACCTGAAGCAGGTTTATTCATCCTTCTGCCGGAACCGGTACTCCTCTGGATGGCATTAAAAGGGGTAAAAAAGGATGACAAGATTGCCAACGCATACAAACGGCTCTGAATAATGCGAATTGTATGGTCCATCGGTGACCCCCACGGCATAGGGCCGGAAATCATACTGAAAAGCTTTCTGAAGCTTGGTGGCTCCGGCCACTCCTTTCTTGTTGCCGGTTCATACCGCGTGATGGAGTATTACCGGGACGCGCTTGAGCTGCCGGTAGAGCTGGAACTGGTAAAAAGCGCAACGGCTTCGGTTCGACAAGGCGTCCTCCCTGTGCTGAGCATTGCGGAACCGAAGAACATCATACCCGGAACCCTGTCGGCCGAGGCGGGAAAGATCGCCCTGGAGTCGCTCCGTTCGGCGGCTGAACTCTGCCGCGAAGGAGTGTGCGATGCCCTCGTCACCGCGCCGATCAACAAGGAGTCCATTGCACTGGCTGGCTCCTGCGAAAAGGGGCATACTGGATTTCTCGGACGGATGTTCGCCGTTCCCTCCCCCACCATGATGTTCTATGACCCGGTCACGGAGCTCAAGGTCGCCCTTGCCACCATTCATGAACCCCTGTCGAAAGTTCCGGGAATCATCAGAACGATGGATCTTGATGCCTTTCTCTCCACATTGGCCCTCTCACTGAACAGCGATTTCGCCATTGCAGCGCCCCGCATTGCCCTGCTCGGCCTCAACCCCCACGCATCCGACGGCGGGGTGATGGGATGTGAAGAGCAGGATATTATCCGCCCCTGCATCGAAAGGCTGTCAGGGCGACTCAATGTTGAAGGCCCCTTCCCTGCCGATGGCTTTTTCGGCTCAAAGATGTACCAAAATTACGATATTGTTGTGGCGATGTATCACGACCAGGGGTTGCTCCCCTTCAAGGTGCTCGCCTTCGACACCGGGGTAAACGTCACCCTCGGTCTGCCAATTGTGCGAACTTCGCCCGACCACGGCACCGGTTTTGCCATTGCCGGAAAAGGAGTCGCCTCCGAAAGAAGCTGCTATGAGGCAACCCGGCTTGCCCTAACCATCGCCCGGAACAGAAAAAAAATTTAACCAGAACCATGATCTCCTTCACCAACGTCGACCTTGAACTCGATAAAAAAACGGTTTTCCAAAACCTCAACCTGACCATTGAACCCGGCGAGCTTATTTATATTGTCGGCAAAAGCGGCAGCGGCAAAACAACACTGCACAAGTCGCTCTACATGGATGTACGACCGAAAAAGGGGGAGATACGCATTGCCGGATACAGCTCACGCACCATCAAAAAGCGGCAAATACCCCACCTGCGCCGCAAGCTCGGCATTGTCTTTCAGGATTTCCGCCTGCTCGAAGACCGCAACGTCTACGACAATCTGGCCTTTGTACTGAAAGTTACCGGCACAAAGGATGCGCTCATCCCGGCAAAGGTGATGCACGCCCTCGAAAGCGTCGGCCTTGAACATTCCGCCAAACTGATGCCCCTCTGCATGTCAGGAGGAGAGCAGCAGAGAATCTCCATCGCCCGAGCACTGGTGCGCGAGCCCCTCGTCATCCTTGCCGACGAACCAACCGGCAACCTCGACCCCGACACCTCGCTCGAAATTCTCGACTACCTGAAACGCATCCACCAGAAAGGGATCACCGTCATCATCGGCACCCACGACTACGAACTGGTGCGCCACTCCCCTGCCAGAACCTTGCAGATCAAGGATTTGAACCTGGTGGAAAGCACCATGGAGCACTCGGCTACAGGGTTCAGACCGACGGCGAGCAACAGCCTCTCGTAATCTTCATCATACGGGATTTGTTTAACCTGTCGACTTTCACTACATTTGTAGTAAAAATATCAGGGAGAAATAATTGTGGGAATGCCAGTACGAATAGATGATACCTTGTACGGACAAG
>CAINOO010000312.1 GCA_903851535.1 uncultured Chlorobiaceae bacterium
ACACTCTACCAACTGAGTTACACCCGCTTTACAGTGGTGGTGAGAGAGGGAGTTGAACCCTCGACCTCAGGGTTATGAATCCTGTGCTCTAACCAACTGAGCTACCTCACCATTTTTACCGGCTGAAAATATACTACAGGCAGCAGGAATAAACAAGCCGCAAAGATGTTTTATTTGTTCTTTTTTTGCGGTGTTAACTCCGTGCTGATATCTGGCGGAATATCGCTTCGGCTACCGGAATATCTTCCGGCGTTGTAATTTTGATATTGTGATAACCGGTTTCAAAAATTTTTACCGGCTGCCCGGGAAAAAACCGCTCCACCAGCGCGGCATCATCGGTGGCATACCACCCTTCACGTTTCGCCTGCTCGTGTGCCTGAATCAGCAGTTCGCTTTGAAAGCCCTGGGGTGTCTGTACCTGGAGGAGTTTGCTTCGTTCAAGTGTTTCACCGAAAAACTCGGGATTTTTCCCGATATACTTGATGGTATCCTTTGGCCTGTTTGCCGGTACACAGGCACCGTATTGCATGGCGAGGCGAGATATTTCATCAATCTCTTGATGCGTGATGAAGGGGCGGGCACCGTCATGCACCAGAATGGTTTCTGCCATACAGCCGCTCATGCGCCGCTCCTCTTCAAGAGCTTTGATGCAGTTGTAGACGGAATCCTGCCGTTCATTTCCCCCCTCAATAATCGCTTTCAGTTTGCTGAAGCCTGATTCGGCAGCCATACTCTCCAGTATTGCCCTGTTCTCAAGCCTTGTGGCAATATAGATCGCCTGAACGGAGGAGGCCATCTGAAATGCCTTCAAGGTATGATGGATAACCGGAAAGCCACCAACTTCAAGCAATTGCTTGCTCTCTCCCTCCCTGAGCTGCATCCGTTTTCCGATACCGCTTGCTGCTATAATGGCTACTGCATGCATAAGAGAATCAGTTGCTCCAGAGGGTTAATGAATGAACATGGCATCTCCATAAGCCAGAAACTGGTAATCATCCTTGAGTGCACTTTTGTAGGCCTCCATCAGCAGCCGATGTTCGGCAAAAGCGCTGACGGTCATAAGCAGTGTGGTTTCGGGCTGCTGAAAATTGGTCAGAAGGGCATCGACCACCTTGAACTGATAGGGTGGATAGATGAATTTGTCGGTCCAGCCCTTGCCGAATTTTATTTTTCCATCTACGGTGGCATTGGCTTCAAGCACCCGGCACGTTGTGGTTCCAACAGCGACGATGCGGCCTGATTTATTGAGTTTTGTTTCATTGATCTCCATAGCCGTCTGGTAGGGAATATTGAAATATTCCGAATCCATCTTGTGTTTTGAGACATCTTCGACCTCAATGGCATTGAAGGTACTCAGGCTCGGGTGGAGGGTGATGGGAAGGATCTTTACCCCGATTTTCTTGATTTTTTCCAAAATCGGCATGGTGAAATGCAATCCTGCCATAGGAGCAACGACGGAACCGGTCTCGGAGGCATAGACGGTCTGATAATCCTCCCGGTCTGATTCGCGTGGCGGGCGGGTGAAATAGGGAGGAAGGGGAATGCTGCCAATTCTGTCGACAAGGCTGAAAACATCAATGTCCGGATTGAGGAACCTGATGGTTCTGCCACGGGAGGTGGTGTTGTCAACGACTTCAGCGACCACATCTTCATCAAAGTAAATTTTGTTGCCAACCCTTACCTTCCGGGCCGGATCAACCAGCACATCCCACAATCCGGCCTCTTTGTTGAGCACCCTGAGCAGGAAGACCTCTATTTTTGCATCGGTTTTCTCTTTTTGACCGAAAATTTTGGCAGGGAAAACCTTGCTGTTGTTTAAAACGAGCAGATCCCCTTTTTTGAAATACGAAACGATATCTTCGAAGCTTTTATGTTCAATATCTTTTTTTCGCCGGTTCAGCACCATCATCTTGCATTTCTCTCTTGGCGATGAGGGTTCGTCAGCTATTTTTGTCTTCGGCAGGGTATAACGAAAATTTGAAAGGCGCATGGGATCTTCAATAAGTCAACAAAAGGTCAATAAAACACTAAAAACCAACAATACAATATAAAGCAGGAAAGCTGGCATGGTGCCAGCTTCCGTGCTCTTTTTTATTCTTTTTTATACTGATGCCGAGTGATAGGCAACACCTTTCAGGAGGGTGATATGCTGCCCGGCAACACAGGCAAGGGCACTATCATCATCCGCCTCAATCAGGGTGACGGTCACATCGTTTTGCGCAATGGTCACGGCATAACGGCATTTCCTGAAACAGACGCTCAGCGAAAGTTTTTTCCATTGTGCCGGAAGGTTCGGATGCACATTGATTTTTTCATTGTAGAAGGATATACCGGCAAAATAACGGATAACCGTATCAAGCGTTCCGGCCATGACGCCGCAGTGGATGCCCTCCTGGGTCGTTCCGCCCTGGGTATCCTGAATATCACTTTTCAATGCTTCCGAGAACCATTTCCACGCCATCTCATGGCCATCATGCAGATAGCTTGAGATGATGCTGTGAACCACCTTGCTCAAGGTTGAACCGTGACTTGTCCGTGGCTCATAATAGGCATAATTGTTTCTGACAAGGGTAAGGGCATCAGGTACCTTGTATCCGTTTCTTGCCAGCAATTCAGCCACCTCTCCGGGAGAGAGGGTATAGAAGGTCATCAACACATCAGGCTGTTTGGCAACCTTGTACAGGTCGGGTGAATCTCCTTCAGCTTTCAGTATCCTGTCCATACGGTGGATATTGCCATATCGGGCACGGTAATGAGGCCAGTCAAGCTCCTTGAGGCTGTTGTAGCCGTCAAACTGCTCCAGCACACCCTCCTGATCGATCAGGATATTCAAGTGGCTGCTGATTTCACGCCAGAGCACGGGCTCATCAGGATCAAGATTAATCTTTGTTGCGAGCGCTTCGAAGAGATCCGGATCCATTTTATTCCCGATTTCAGCAGCTTTGTCGAAGAGCCAGATCGCCATGATGTTCGTGTAGGCGTTGTCTTTCAGCCCCTCCTTGCGGCTTCCGGGTAGCGCTTCATGAAATTCGTCAGGCCCCATGACTCCCTCGATATGGTATTTTCCGCTCTCAGGTGCATAAGAGGCAATCGAAGCCCAGAAGCGTGCAATCTCAAACATCAGCTCGGCACCGTACTCATTGAGGAACTGCGTATCGTCGGTGTCGTAAATGTAACGCCAGACATTGTAGAAGACTGCTATCGAAACGTGCCGCTGCAGACGGCTGAGGTCAGGGCCCCATGTGCCGCTCTTGGGATTGAAATGGATGACCTGCGTATCTTCGCGACCATCATCGGCAGTCTGCCACGGGTACATCGCACCCTTGTAGCCATTGTTACTCGCATACTCCCTTGCCGCATCAAGGCGGTTGTAGCGGTACATGAGCAGCGCCTTCGAAATTTCAGGGAAGTGACGGTTGAAAAAGGGAAGAATAAAGATTTCATCCCAGAAAATATGACCACGGTAAGCCTCTCCGTTCAGGCCGCGTGCCGGCATTCCTGCGTCAATGGATGGATTGTGCGGCGAAGCGGTGCACATCATGTGGAACGTGTGCAGCCTCAGCAGTTTCTGGCTGTAGCGATCGCCTTCAATGACCAGGTCAGCTTTTTTCCAGATTTTGTCCCAGGCATCATTATGTGCCTTCAGGAGTGAATCGAACGAGTCTTCGCTTTGCAGTGAGAGTCGGGCAGCTTTCAGCGGATCAGTACTATTTGCATCAAGAGAGGTGTGAATGGATGCCAGTTTTTCAATGGTGCAGCCTTTGTTCGGATTGAGTGAGAGCTTGAACAATTCACCGATATAGCGGTTGTTGCTTAACTTTGTGCTCTCGACAATGGCAGGCTTGCCGTGGCATAAAATCCTTGTTTTGGTGCCGGTAACGATATCGTAATGCGATACATTGGTCCGGACATGAAGCAACATGAGCTGATCTTCCGAAAGGCTCTCTACCTGCTCAAGATGATCGCTTGTAAGCTCATTGTAACGAGCAACATTTTTGTTCTGTACCCTGCCATCAATTCCTGAGCGGAACTCCACTTCAGCACTGTAATTGACCGGTTTCAGTGTGAACTTCAGCGCACAGCGGTGCGGATTGTCCATGCTTGCAAACCGGCGGCTGCTGATGCTTGTAATTCTTCCAAGGTTGTCCTGGATGACGAGATCACGCTCCATGAGGCCATTGCGCAGGCTCATGTTCTGGCGGTAGCTCAGGATTTTCTGCCCGAGAGGTTCAATGAATTCTCCTCCTCCAATTCTGAACTCTACGGGCAGCCAGTTCGGAGTATTGACAAAGTCATTATTGTAAATGGTCTGACCATGTACTTCTGAAGGAACCCGGTTGAATATTCCTGCAATATAGGTACCGGGATAGTGGTGGTTGGAACAGGACGAGCTTTCATAGGCACCCCTTACGCCAAGATAACCATTACCGCACGAGGTCAGTGTTTCACGAAGTTTTTCATCTTTGGGGGAATACGTGGTATAGGTCTGGTTCCACCCGTCAAACTCAAGACCCTTTTCGAACCATCGCTCGATCTCTTCACAGGTGATTTCTACAAGGTCACTGACCACAATATCAGCCCCCTGTTCCTTCAGTTTCGATCCTTCGATGTCGCGGGCTATACCGAGAACCATACCGAAATTACCACGGGAACCAGCCTGAACACCGGAGATGGCATCTTCAACAACAACACATTCATGGGGCTCAAGACCGAGGTTTTTGGCCGCCATGATGAAAATATCAGGATTCGGCTTACCTTTCAGTCCAAGTTCTATGGATACCTCACCATCAACACGGGTCTCAAAGAGGTGTTCAAGTTTGGCAAGCTTCAGGATGAGCTGGCAGTTGCAACTTGATGAGGCTATACCAATCCTGATCCCTTTTGAGATGAGGACGTTGATCAGCTCAACCGATGAGGTATAGACCTCCGGGCCCTCCTTGATGAGGATTTCTGTAAAGAGGTTGTTTTTACGGTTTCCCAGGCCGCATACCGTATTTCTTTCAGGATCATCGTCCAGCTCTCCGAAAGGAAGTTCAATATCGCGAGACGACAGAAAGCTTTTGACACCCTCCATTCGAGGCTTGCCGTCAACATATTTGTGATAGTCGTGGGCAGGATCGAAAGGAAAATAGGTGTCGTTGTTTAACTCTGCATAATTTTTCAGGAAGTAGTTAAACATAGACTCCCATGCAAGGCTGTGCACTTTTGCCGTGCCAGTGATAACGCCATCAAGATCGAAAATTGCGCCTTTGAAGATGTTGCTCATACCATTAGTTAAAAGATTATCATGAAGCGAATCGATTTTACAGGGAAAGCAGACCAAGAATGGTCAGGAGAATGTCGGGGTAGGGCACAAAATAACTGTTCCGGCAGATCTCTTTGATCTGTTTTTTCAGCTTTTCGTCCCTTGTGACAAAAATAGCCCAAACATCATCAAACATCTCCATCGCTGTTTTCAGCATTGGAATGTCTGAAGGGGTATCACCACAAACAAGGGCAGATCCTCTCGTAGCGCACAGACCCAGTTTACTGCAGATAAAGGCAAGCCCGTCACCTTTATCAAAATCCTTGATTGGCGAACCACCGGCTGCGACATCGATGGTCAAAATGATTTCTATGTCGAGGCCGGTATCTTCAATTCTGAAGTTACGACCACTCGGGTCTATCTCCCTGACAATTCCCTTAACCTTTTCAAGAAAAGCAGCCGACTCGTCATCCTTGATGGAGTGGCTGATATCCTGGCGGGCAACCGTGGTTTGCCCGAATTTTATTTGCAGGGCCGAACCGATAAAATTGAATTTTTCAAAATCCTGTTCCTGCAGGAGAACGACCATCCGCTCATTCAACAGATGGATCAGTTGCTGCTTTTTTTCTTCTATGGGGAAGCTGTTGAACTCACCGTCAAGATTAATGAACTCTCGTCCCTTTGAACCGGCGTAAATAAAGGTGTTGCTCGGGTTGATTGAAACATTCAGGATTCCGAAATCCTTCAGTGGTGCCGAGGTGATGATAATGGGTTTGTTGCAGCGGTTCTTGGCAAAGCGGGTGAGGAATACCGAGTTATAGATGGGCTGTACCGAGGAGCGGTAACGTCCGCAGTAGTTGTTGGTCGTTCCATCTCTATCGGTAATAAAGGCGTCAAAGGAGATACCTTTGAGCAGGGCAACCCCCTCGTTAACATAAGGCCAGAAATCAGGAATGAACTTTGCGAGGTATTGTATGAATCGGTCCTCTCCGTATTCAAGGTAGTAAATGTCTTTCTGAAGTTCCCTTATTTCATAGGTCAGATCTACATGAATCTGCTTCAGTCCGTCAAGGCGCAGGAGGCGGTGGCCGGTATCGTCATCAATATAGATCGTTTCAAGCGAGTAGAGCGCATTTTTGAGCGACTCCACACATGCCTGCCCCACAACCCTCTGTTTGATGATGTTGTTTACCACCGGTGCACGCAACTCACGGGTTTCTGCCTTGAGCTGGTAAAGCTCTTTCAAGGTTCGGATATCCTGTAATGAGATTGACGTGGAAATGGTGCTCAACTGACGTTCTTTAAGAATACTCTCGTGCATGGGTTGCCGGTAAGGGTGTGGTGATGGTGTAAAACGTATTGCAATTTAATCAAAATCTTTCATTTTTTGTTAGAAAAATTTCACTAAAAAGCAAAAGTATCACAATAAAGAGTTTCGAGGGAGAGCCATTGGGGAGGTGGGGAGCTTCAGACCCCGATTTTGTTCAGGTTGGAAAGCGATCGTTCAGAAGGGCAAGAATCCTGTTGTGAATCACGGCAACAGGATCAAGGGCATTGAGCAACACAAAACGACTACTGTTGAGGCGTGCAATGTCGAGGTAGCCACGGCGGACATTGTGGTAAAATTCAAGCCCTGATCGTTCCATACGGTCAAGCACATCGCCCTCGAAAGCAAGGGGAATTGATGTCTTTGAAAATTTTCGCTTGAGAGCCTCTTCCGGCTCAAGATCGAGACAGAAGGTGATATCAGGCTTGATGCCGCAGGTTGCAATGGCAATGATTGAGCGGAGCAGTTCGAGGTCAATGCCCCGGCCATATCCCTGATAGGCGGTCGTGGAGTCGAAAAAACGGTCGAGAATGACCGTTTTGCCGTTGGCAAGGGCGGGCATGACAACGTGCTGTATCAGCTCGGCCCTGCTTGCCGAAAAAAGGAGCAGCTCACCAATCGGACTGATCTCATGCGAGCTTTCAAGCAGGATATGGCGGATTTTTTCGGCCACTGCCGTGCCGCCGGGTTCTCTCAGGGTTATTGCCTCTGTACCCCTTGCCGCCAGGGCATGAACAAGCTCTTCTATCTGGGTTGATTTGCCAGCACCATCAATTCCTTCAAAGGTTATCAGCATTGTGTCGCATTGTATTTCAGGAAAGCTCGCCAGAGGCGGAAATTAATGGGGCTGGCCTGTTGGCCTGATCAGGATTTCGTTGATATCGACATGCGACGGCTGACTGACGGCAAACATCACGGCGCGGGCAATGTCGTCCGACTGAAGTTCTGCTGTGGAGGGTTTTTGCAGATTGTCCCAGAACGGTGTATCAACAACTCCCGGTTCAACAAGGGTGACGCGTACCCCGGTTGCCGCCATTTCATTACGGATAGCCTGCGCCATGCCGGTGACGGCCCATTTTGTGGCTGAATAGAGGTTACGGATGGAGGTGACCCGCCCGACAACAGAGCCCGTAATGAGAAAGTGTCCCCCGTTTTTGACCAGCTCAGGAAGGGTCAGGCGAGCCGTAGCGGCAGCGCCATAGACATTGACCATAACCATCTCCCGCCACTCTTCCGGTTTGTCATCGCCGCCATAAAAGGTCGATCCCTTCGAAAAACCGGCATTGGCAAAGGCCACATCAATGCGGCCAAACCGGTTCAGCGTTTGTTCCACCAGATTCACCTGGGAGTTCCAGTCGGCAACATCGCAGGTTACCGCAAGCGCCCTTTGCGGGCCAAGCTCCGCCGCCAGCCGCTCAAGTTTTTCGGCAGAACGGGCGGCAAGCACCACATTAAAGCCCGCTTCAACCGCGCGTCTTGCCGTCGCTTCACCGATACCGGTTGATGCACCGGTAATGAGAAATACCTTGCCCTTCATATCGTTCATGGTCATGGTTTGATGGTGTTCAGTGCACTGTGTTTGCGTCCATAAAAAAAGTAAATAACAAATCCCAAAAGCAGCCAGACAATCAGCCGGAGCCAGTTTTCAGCAGGAAGGGAGAACATGAGCATGAGGCAGGTGAGAATACCCGCAATGGGCACAAAGGGCACAAGAGGAGCCCTGAAAGGACGATGGGCATCAGGATGTGTTTTTCTCATGATAAGCACCGCGCTGCAGACGACAACAAAGGCAAAAAGGGTACCGATATTGACCAGCTCGGCAAGCAGCCGCAAGGGGAGAAGAGCGCCCAGCAAGGCAACAAAAAAACCGGTCAAAATAGTTGACTTCCAGGGTGTTCTGAACTTCTCATGAATTGCCCCGAAGAACGACTTCGGCAGCAGGCCGTCACGCGCCATGGCCAGAAAAATTCTCGGCTGGCTCAGCATCATCACCAGCAGAACAGAGGTAATACCGGTGATTGCTCCCAGGGAAATAAGCAGTTGTGCCCAGCCGATACCCACCTGCATAAAAGCATTGGAGACCGGAGCATCAATGCTGATCTGGTTGTAGGGAACCATACCGGTCACGACGGCCGCCACGGCAATATAGAGGAGCGAGCAGATGACCAGCGAACTGATAATGGCAACAGGGATGTCACGCTGGGGATTGCGTGCCTCCTCGGCATGGGTCGAAATGGCATCAAAGCCGATATAAGCGAAAAAAATCATGGCAGCTCCGGCAAGTACCCCTACAGGCGAACCACCAGGACCCGGTTCACCGAGAACGGTATGACCGAAGAGGCTTAAGCCTGAATAGCCAAACGGAGCAAAGGGTTTCCAGTTCTCCGGGTTGACATAGAATGCACCAAGCACAATCACCAGCAGCACAATGGCAACCTTGACCATCACCATTCCTGCATTAAAGCGGGCGCTCTCCCTGATCCCCTTGACAAGAATTATCGTGACGGCAAGGGCTATAAGCACGGCTGGCAGATCAAACCAGGCACCGGTCGAGCTCAACAGGCCGGTGTCGGGGTTAAAATCAAGAGGAGCATTGGCGAAAAGGGGGGGAATGCCGATGCCGAATATCCCAAGAAGATCCTGAAAGTATTTCGACCATCCATGCGCAACTGTCGCCGAAGCGACGCCATATTCAAGAATCAGATCCCATCCGATGATCCAGGCCATCAACTCTCCAAGAGTCGCATAGGCGTAGGTGTAGGCAGAACCCGCAACTGGCACCATGGAGGCAAATTCTGCATAACAGAGTGCGGCAAAAATACAGGCAAGAGCGGCAACAGCAAAAGAGAGTGTCACGGCCGGGCCTGCCTTGTCGTGAGCGGCTACGCCAATCAGAACAAAGATGCCGGTACCAATAATGGCACCCACACCAAG
The DNA here is from genome assembly GCA_903851535.1 of uncultured Chlorobiaceae bacterium. Classification (GTDB taxonomy): domain Bacteria; phylum Bacteroidota; class Chlorobiia; order Chlorobiales; family Chlorobiaceae; genus Chlorobium. The sequence continues at coordinate 9,507 of CAINOO010000312.1, forward strand.
GCCGGTCAAGGCAACAGGCCCGAGAATCCTGTTCAGCCGGTGTTCCCCATCCATCTCACCCAGCAGCAGTGACAAGGGTTTTTTACGAAAACTGTTCTTCATGCTATGAGTTCCTGCGGTTCATGATGGTGAGAAAATAGACCAACTGCATAATTGCCTGTGCCGCCGCGGCTACATAGGTGAGTGCTGCCGCGTTGAGTACCGCATTGACCCCCTCCATCTCCGCGCTCGAAACAATTCCCTGCGAGACCAGCAGCTCTTTTGCCCGGCGGCTTGCATCGAACTCTACCGGGAGCGTGACCAGGGCAAAGAGAGCCGTAGCGCCAAAGAGGATGATCCCTGCCCAGGCAAGGGTTGTACCGATGGTTCCGGCAAGGAACATGCCTGCCATAAAAATAATAGGGCCGAGATTGCTGCCGATTGAGACCGCAGGCACCATGATTGAGCGCAACTGCAGAGGCATGTAGCCTGTCTTGTCCTGAAGGGCGTGGCCAGCTTCATGAGCCGCAACACCCACGGAGGCAATGCTCGGAAGGCGGTAGACCTCGTCACTCAGGCGCAACGCCTTATGGCTGGGGTCGTAGTGGTCTGAAAGCATTCCCTGGGCAGTCTCAATGGTTACATTTCCAAGTCCGCTACGCTGAAGAATGCGACGAGCCGCTTCTGCGCCATTGACTCCACTCTGGGTGCGTACCTGTGAATATTTTTTAAAGGCAGACTTCACCTTGAATTGTGCCCATAAACCAAGCAGCATGGGAGGCAGAGCGAAAACAAAATACAAAGGATCAAAATACATGAGCGTGATTATCGTTTATCGTTAACCGAAAGAGTGTGCTGTTTCGAGCCGGGCATGAACCAAAAAAAAGACAAATTCCATAAAAGGAGCTCGGTAAAACAAGCTCCCCAGAAGGCTCAATTTAGAAAAAAAACGGGAAATAGTTACGCGAAGCCAGGAGGTTCAGTTACCCTTGACCGGTAATGGGCAACTGAACCTCTGCCAGGAGCAGGTTATGATGGGCTCATTCCGTTCAACCGATTTTCAACTTGCGAGTTGTTGCCTCGCATTCCAATTGTGGAACCTGACTGTACTTTCCTGCCGCCAGGTCGGCGCGAATTTTGGTCAGTAATTCAGCACGGGAAAGGGAGTTTTTGCATGCAGTTATCTCCTTGCAGAAATAGTAGGTAAATGCTCCATGCCAGCCGCCGGCAATGTTGGCATCTGCACTCGTCTGGTCAGCACGGCAGGCTGCCCAGAGGATGTTATGAACAATACCCTTTTCAAGAAATCCGTGGCGAAGTCCGCGTGACCGCTTCTGATCAACCTGCTCGAATGCTTCAAGAGAGGGAGGTGGCAGGTATCGGGGTGTGCGATCGAGCAGCATGTCAATGGATTTCAGGCCAGAACCGCTGTGGCAGGTATCGAGATAGACCTCCAAAAGCACATTGGCCGGCAACTGGATAAAGAGGTCGCGCAGTTCATCATCGAGGATGATGTGGTTGAGATCCCACTGGTTGCCTGCCTGTGCAAGGTCGTGGGGACAGAAAGCTTCGTCGGCACGGTCTGGTTCATCACCGCTCAGGTCGGGAACCTGTGTGCCATGGCTCGACATACTGAAGACCAGCCACGTGTATTTCCCCGCCTTTGCACCATCAACCATCGCCTTGAGGTTGGTGATGATGTTGGCTTTCGTGGCTTGAGCATCGGTCAGCACGGTGATGTCGCCAGCCTTAAAACCAAGCAGACCTTGCAGCAATTTCGACATGTCATTGGCATCATTCACACAACCCTGTAATGCGGCAGCAGGATAGTTCTTGAAGTTGTTGACCCCGACACACAACGCTTTTTTGTTTGTAGTCATTGTTAAACTCTCCTTTTTTTGATGGACTTCGTAAACTGCTTTCTTGTGTAATTTTGCTGCGTTTGCCTGTTCTGTAATTCGCAATAAATTTACAGAAATTATATCATAAACAAGAAAAGTGAGTGTGCCGGAACAACAGTTTACCCAACGAAAGCTCTTTGCGTCAGGCTGAAACAGCGGGTAAAATGGGGGGGCAACGACGGTGAAACAACAAAAGCTCGTTGCTGAATAAAATTAAATGGTAAATTTTGCCGCGTTGCCGGGCAATGAAGCAAAACCCGGCAAAGAGAATCAACCACAAGCCCTGAAGGTCCATAATGAAATTTCTTCATACCTCCGACTGGCATTTGGGCCGAACCCTCTACGGCAGGAACCGTTACGACGAGTTCTCAGCGTTTCTCGATTGGCTTGCCTCGCTGATTGAAAGAGAGCGTGTTGAAGGGCTTCTTGTTGCCGGCGATATCTTCGACAGCTCTGTGCCCTCCAGTCGCGCACAGGAACTCTATTACGGCTTTCTTCACAAGGTTGCCAGTTCCAAACTCTGTCGCCATGTTGTGATTACCTCCGGAAACCACGATTCGCCCTCTTTTCTCAATGCACCAAAAGCGCTTTTGCGCGCGCTCGATGTGCATGTGGTGGGTTCGGCAAGTGACGAGCCAACGGGTGAGGTGGTAGCGCTTCGCGACAGCCGGGGAGTGCTCGAAGCCGTTGTTTGTGCCGTACCCTACCTGCGTGACCGCGACATCCGCACCGTTGAGGCCGGGGAGAGCGTGGAGGAGAAGGGGCGCAAACTGCTTGAAGGCATAGAGCGACACTACCGGGAGGTCTGCCAGGCTGGAGAGGCGCTTCGTCAAAATGAGGGTCGTGCGGTGCCGATGGTTGCCATGGGCCACCTCTTCACCGCCGGAGGCACAACCGTTGATGGTGACGGGGTGCGCGAACTGTACGTCGGCTCTCTGGCCCATGTCAGTCGCTCAATCTTTCCGGCAGGGCTCGACTATCTTGCCCTCGGTCACCTGCATGTTCCCCAGAAAGTTGGGGGTGAGGAGCACCTGCGCTACAGCGGTTCTCCACTTCCGATGGGGTTCGGTGAGGCAAGCCAGCAAAAAGAGGTGGTGCTGGTCAACTTTCAGGAAGGAGAGCGGTGCATCACCGGGGTTGCCGTTCCCCTCTTTCAGTCGCTTGAACGCATCAGCGGCACCGTCGAGGCTATCACCTCACGCATCTTTTGCCTCAAGGCAGGGGGAAGCTCCGCCTGGCTTGAAATTGAGTATACCGGAGCTGAACTGCCCGGCAACCTGAGGGGTTTGCTTGAAGATGCCATAAAAGGCTCCTTGCTCGAAATCCGAAGGATAAAAAACAATCGTCTCGCCACCCTTGTGCTGCAGCAACTGAGGGAGCATGAATCACTCGACGAACTTGGAGCGTTTGATGTTTTCGAGCGCTGCCTCAACGCCGGAAAAGTGCCCGATGCCCAGCGCCCGGCCCTTGTGCAGGCCTACAGGGAGATCGTGCTCTCGCTGCATGAAGATGATGAACCACTTTGCGCCACCACTCCCTTGCAGAGTCCACTCCCATGAAAATCCTCTCGCTACGCTTCAAAAATCTGAACTCTCTTTCGGGAGAGTGGCATATTGATTTTACCGCTCCGGAGTATGCGCTCGACGGCATCTTTGCCATTACCGGGCCTACCGGTGCGGGCAAAAGCACCATTCTTGATGCTGTTGCACTTGCGCTTTACGGCCAGACACCCCGTCTCGGCAGAATAACGAAGAGCAGCAATGAAATCATGTCGCGCCAGAGCGGAGAGTGTTTTTCGGAAGTGCTCTTTGAAACCCTCAGTGGCCGGTACCGATGCCACTGGTCGCAGCACCGCTCCCGCAAGCAACCGGGCGGCGAGTTGCAGAGCCCGAAACATGAGATTGCCGACGAAACAGGCAAAATCATCGAATCGAAATTGCAGGATACCCTTGCCGCAGTGGTACAGCGAACCGGGATGGATTTTGATCAGTTCACCCGCTCCATGCTGCTTGCGCAGGGGGGATTTGCTGCCTTTCTCCAGGCACCTGCCGACGAACGGGCTCCGGTGCTTGAGCAGATTACCGGTACGGAGATTTACTCACGCATTTCCATGAGTGTGCATGAGCGCAACCGCCAGGAGCAGCAGAAACTCGCCGCACTCAGGGAGGAGTGCTCCTCTATCCAGTTGCTTGATGAAGAGGCGCTTGCCATAGCGAGTGCCGAGCTTCAGGCAAAAGAGAGTGAGGAGGCCACCATCATCAGCAGGGAGAACGAAGTCGGAGCCGCCCTTCGCTGGCTCCACCAACTGAGCGCTATGAAAGCTGAGCTTGAGCGAATGGAGGGGGATTTCAGTCAACTGGCAGAGTATGAGGAGCGTTTTCTTCCCGACCGTCAACGCCTGGAGCTTGCCCGCCTCGCCGCAACCTTTGAGCCCGCATACACAACCCTCATCCATATCGAGGAGACGCAACAGAGGGAGATGCAGGAAAAAAGCACCCTCGAAGGGAAGCTGGAAGCTGCAAAAACAGCTCTTGCCGATCGTACCAAAGCGTTCCTTGAAGCGGAGCAGCAACAGCAGGGGCTGAACGAGCAGGAGAAAACGCTCTCCGATGTTTTGTGCGAGGTGAGGGCGCTTGACGTGCAGTTGACGGCAAAGCAGGAGCAGTGCCGGGAGCAGGAGGAGGCAACCACCCGCCTTGGTGAGCAGATATCAGCATCCGAAAAGCTGATTGCCGGGTGCCGACTGGAGATGCAGCAAAAGAGGAAAACGGTTGAAGAGGCCGGGAGCTATCTTGCGGCTCATCCAACCGACCAGCATCTCCCCGCGTCGCTGAGCGGCATTGAGGCAGCGGTGCAGAACTATGAGGAGGCGCAAAAAGGGGAGGCCGAGGCAGCAACTGCGCTCGAAGAGAGGCAACGGGCTCTTGGAGAGGCTCAAACGCTGCTCGCCAGGGTGCAACCGCAAACGGCTCAAGCCCGCCTCATCCTTGACGCATCACGCCTCCGGCGGCAGCATAGTACGGAACGCCTTGTATCCCTGCTTGCAGGGTCGGATATCGGGCAACTGCGCCGGGAGGTTGAGGGGCTGCATGAGCGTTCAAGAGCGCTGGAGGCCTTTGCGGCAAGGGTTGCCACCGTCAAAGAAATTGATGGACGTCTTGCGGCGTCAGAGCGTGCACTGGAGGCTTGTGCGACCCATCAGTTACATCTCGCCGGAGAGATCGAGAGTGTCACCCTCCTTCAGCAGAGGGAGGGTGAGCTTGTTGCATCGCTGGAGCGGGAGGCAGAACTGCTTGAAAAAATAATCTCCCTCGATCGTGAGCGCAAACTGCTGCTTGAAGGCTCGCCCTGCCCCTTCTGCGGATCGCTGCACCACCCCTGGGCCGCTGAAAGCCCCGAAACGACTGGTGATGATGATGCACTGCGACTGGCCAGGGCCGCGTTGCAGAAGAGCAGCGCCAGGCTCAACACCCTGCAGATTGATGCCGCCAAGGCTTTAAGTGACCGGGAGCACCACGAACGCCAGAGCGGCGAACAGCGGCACTCCCTTGCCGTGGAGCGAACCCTTCTTGGCACGCTTGCCGCTCAACTCGAAATCGCAGGTGAACCGGGCCATGAAGAGTCGGTTGCACTGCTCTCTCTTGCCCGGAGAAAGGTTGCAGAGCGTGCAGAGGTGCTCGCCAGTGCAGAGCAACGTGAACAAGAGCAGAAGCTTGCCGAAGCCGGGGAGCAGCAGCACACTCAACAACTGGCGGAAGCTGTCCGACAGGAGGATGCAGCACGTTATGCCTCTTCAACGGCTGAAGCGGAGGTTGAGAGGAGAGTGGAAACCCTCAAAAAATGCGGTGAGCGGAGAGGGGAGCTTCAGGAAAGCCTCGACCGGGAGCTGTCAAAATATGAGCTCCCCTCAACCAATGCACTCTCCTGCCGTGATCTGCTCCTCGCCCTTCACTCCCGCAGCAAGCGGTGGCAAGAGGCATTCGACACCAGAGGTGAGGCGCAGCAACAGCTCACCCTCCTCGAAAGCACTCTCCAATCCCGCCAGGAGCTCTGCCAGACAAGGAGAGAGGAGCACGCTGAAAAAGAGAGGTTTTATCAGGCCGCAAAAGCCTCATGCGCCCTCCTTCAGGAGCAGCGGCTGGAACTTTTTGGAACAAAAAATCCTGATGAAGAGGAGATCACCTTCAGGGGCAAAAGAAGGGCTGCCGAAGAGGCACTTGACGTTGCCCGAAAGAGCCGTGATGCAGCCTCACTGCAAATTGGTGAGCTTTCAGCCCGGCTCGGCATGATTGCCACCTCATCAGGCGCAAGGGCACTGGAGATCGCGCAGAAAAACTCTCGGCTCACCGGGGAACTCGCTGGCGCAGGCTTCGAGAGCATCGAAAGCTTTCTTGCCGCACGCCTTGAGCGTGAAGTGCTTGCAAAACTTGAAGAACGCTCCAAAAGGCTTGCCGCACGCCGTCTCGAACTCGAAACCCTGCAGGGTGAACGCAAGGGGAAGCTGCGGGAGGAAGAGGAGAAGGCTCTCAGCCAACTCTCGCCTCAAGAGCTGCAGGAAGAGCTTAACCAGCTCACCCTCACCCTCGGCACGCTCCGCACCGGGATCGCCGCACTCAAAATCCGTCTCTACGAGCACGAAAAAGCTTACGCCCTTTTGCGTGAAAAAACAGTTGCCCTCGCTGCCCGGCAGATTGAATGTACACGGTGGACAACCCTCCACGAGCTGATTGGGTCAGCCGACGGCAAAAAATACCGCAACTTTGCCCAGGGGCTCACCTTTGAGATCATGATCGGCCATGCCAACCGTCAACTGGTCAACATGAGCGACCGTTACCTCCTTGTCCG
>CAINOO010000313.1 GCA_903851535.1 uncultured Chlorobiaceae bacterium
CCGGTATAATAGGGTTCAGAAAAAAGAACCTGCTTTGAGCGCTCGCTGGTGATGGTGATACAGGCCGCAATCATATCAACCTTGCCCGAAATCAAGGCAGGGATCATCCCCCCAAAATCCATATTCACAATCACCAGCTTCTTGTCCAGTTTTTTTGCGATTCGCCGGGCAAGTTCGATATCGTACCCCACAACCCCTCCCGATCCATCAACAAATGAAAAGGGCTCCGTCACGCTTGCCGTTCCCATCCTTAAAACACCATTGCCTCCGCCTGAGGCAATCTCCGGCATTGGGGCTGGATTTCCCGTTGCAGGAAACCAGCGCGTCATCATCTTGTCCTTCGTTCCATCACGTTTCAACTCACTCACCACCGTATCTATGGTTTTTTTCAACTCCACGTCATTGAGGCGAACAGCAAACCCATAGTTATCGACCGTAATCATCTCTTTCAGCACAACCAGTCCGCTGTTTTTAGCCGCAATGTTTTTCAAAATCGGTTCATCATAGGCCGCAGCATCCGCCTTGCCCGATTTAACGGCAATCACCGCATCCATGACGCTGTTAAAATACTTGAATTTGGCGTTCTTTAACTTCGACAATACAAGCTGATCGGCAACGGTACCGGTCGGAATGGCAAACTCTTTGCCGTCCAATTGTTGCAACCCGCTGATTTTTTCTCTTTTGCTGCAGCCCGACAGCATCACGCATAAGCAAAAAAAGAGAGCAATTACTCTGCCAAGCATGGTACTTCTCATAACAACTCCTTTTTTTCAATTAATTTACATCTCAAGAAATTCAGAATACAACATAATGCGGAGAGACAGAAACCGAAAATACGGTATTGGCTGATAATCTCACGGCAAAATTGTTCAGGGAATCCCCCTGATTCTGTTTTTAAGCCCTATCTTCGTATCTTTGCCGACAAAAGAGCCGCCATTCCGCCAGCCATCGCTGGAAGCAGAAGAAATTTTACACGTTATAAGCCTGCGGCAGGCAACACTATTTTTTTCACCATACCCAGCGAAGCAGAGCACACTGGAAGCCGAGAGAGCCGATACCCATAATGGATTTACTAAAAGAGACCGCAAGACGCAAAACATTTGCCATCATCAGCCATCCTGATGCCGGAAAAACCACACTGACAGAAAAATTCCTGCTCTTTGGTGGTGCCATTCAGACCGCAGGAGCTGTAAAAAGCAATAAAATCCGCAAAACCGCAACCAGCGATTTCATGGAGATCGAAAAGCAGCGAGGAATCTCCGTTGCCACATCGGTCATGGGGTTTGAGTATGCAGGAAAACGGGTCAACATTCTCGACACTCCCGGTCACAAGGACTTTGCCGAAGATACCTACCGGACGCTGACGGCTGTCGACAGTGTTATTCTTGTGGTCGATTGCGTCAAAGGGGTCGAGGAGCAGACCGAAAAGCTGATGGAGGTGTGCCGGATGCGCCAGACTCCGGTCATCATCTTTATCAACAAGATGGATCGTGAAGGGCGCAACCCCTTTGAACTGCTTGACGAACTTGAACACAAGCTGCAAATCAGTGTCAGACCAC
>CAINOO010000314.1 GCA_903851535.1 uncultured Chlorobiaceae bacterium
TCCCCCTTCACAACTGCCGCCTGTGTTCCCTGGGAACGCCGAGCCCCAGCTCGGCATTAAGAACGGGTAACCAGCAGAGCATTCCACAGCCGGATTTCGTCTGCCCGGAAAAACTGAACTTGCAACAGAAAAATGGACACATTAAGAAGCCATAACTATTAATTGTTGTTTATAGCGTAAAAACTCAACAGGCGATTTATATCCTAACGTTGAGTGTTTCCGTTTCCGGTTGTAAAATACTTCAATGTATTCAAACAGGCTGTGCCGGGCCTCTTCTCGCGTTCGATAGTGTTCAAAATACACCAATTCGGTTTTCAGGGTTTTGAAAAAACTTTCAGTTACACCGTTATCATAACAGTTCCCCCTGCCGCTCATACTTTGAATCAGGCCGTGTTTCACAAGCTTCTTCCTGAAGGATTTACTCGCATATTGGATACCTTGATCCGAGTGAATAACTACGCTTGGAGCGGGTCTACGGTGCATTACAGCCATATCCAGAGCAGGGTTCACCGTCGTTTCAGCCGTCATTCGCTTACTGAATGAGTGACCTATAATTTCACGATTGTACAGATCCATGATGACGGTCAGATAGAGCCAGCCGCTACCAGTCCAAATATACGTCAAGTCACTCGTCCAGGCGTCATTGATAAAATCGCCCACAAACACCTGATCCAGAAGGTTATGAGCAATCGGTTCCTTATGGTTTGAGTCTGTCGTTACCTTGAATTATATCTCGCTCCTCATTAACTACTCGAATTTCACGTTCCAGCTTACGGAGCCGTTCTTTCCCTGGATCTTTCAAATGCCCACTTCCGGGAAACGGTGCAGCCTTGTTTGCTGAATACTCCTTTTCCCACCGGCGCAGCAAATCAGCCCTGATTCCTAAACTGGCGGCTGTCTCCATGATGGATTTATTACTTCGCATCATCAGCTCAACGGCATCAACCTTAAATTCTTTGCTGTACTTCCTGCGGCCCTCATTGCCTTTCTCTGTCATTTCTCAGATCTTCTTTTGGTTGAAGATATGACTTCTTGCCCTGTCCACGAAAATATAGCAAGTTCAGTTGAGAACGATGGTCGGAACCGGACAGGCGCGCAACGCCTCCGACGACCGGAATGCTTTGGCCACGTCATACAAAACCGGAGATTAAAGGGCACTATGAATACGCCAACATATAACGAAATCCTTACCGAACTGCGAACACTTGCACTCCGTCCTTCCGGAGGTGAGCTTTCTCCGGTCATTGTCAACGAACAGGATGGCTCCCCGATGGTGCTTGTTCCCGCAGGCAGTTTCACCATGGGAGACGGTTTCGACAAAGAGAGCCCGCAGCACACCGTTTGCCTTGATGCATTCTACATTTCGGTTTATGCCGTCACCAATCGCCAGTACCGCGCTTTCATACAGGCTACGGGCCATCGGCCTCCCAATATCGGCGCAAGGATAGACTCACTTTCGGTCTGGCACGAAGACGGCTGCCCCGCAGAGTTCGACGATTACCCGGTTGTGCTGATCAACTGGGACGACGCAGAAGCCTACGCCCGTTGGGCGGGATGCAGTTTACCCACGGAAGCCGAGTGGGAAAAGGCCGCAAGTGGCCCGGAAGGATTGATCTACCCATGGGGAGAGCGGTGGGACGAAAACAACTGCCGGAACCGGAACAACCGGGGAGCGGACTCAGTCGCCCCGGTCTACGCCTATCCCGAAGGGGTTTCGGGCTACGGCACCTGGAACCAGAGCGGCAACGTCATGGAGTGGTGTTCCGTCTGGCACGAGGAGACGGTTTCTGGGAACGCTTCCACCGGTGAAGAGTCTCTCCGCCAGGAACGCGGCGGCTGCTGGCGTTATCCCGACAAGTTCGCCTTCCGCTGTTCGCAGCGCTCGTTCGTGGTTTCCAAAGCGGTTAACGATTTCCGGGGTTTTCGGATGGTGTTGCCGGTGCAGCCGGGGGAGTGAGGAGTGGCGGTGCATCTCTCGGTTCCCGTGCAGGAGACTTTCGTATATATCAGGGGAAACGCATTGTGAATCGGTGCCCACCTGAGCATGCATAAGCAAGAGATTAAGATAAATATTATTGAAATATATCTGTACTTTACAGCTTAAAAAGTTGGCGCAGTCCACCTGTACAGTGACTGACAAAGCGACGCTATATTGAGGGGTTATTTTTCGTTGGAAGGAGTTGTAAAACTATGATTCAGACCAGCAAAATAAATTACCGGGGCGAGGATAGATTGAAACTCGTTTTCGCCTATGATGATATATCCCGTTCACCGAGGAAGCTTTTGGCGAATTTATGATATAGTCTTACCAGACCCTGCAGGTTCAGCAAACATGTCAGGTACCGAAGAGCTAACGGAAGCTACCAATGAGCCACTGGAGCCACCACCTTCGGCAAAGGCGCAATCTGAACTGAAAATTGCGGCAAAAACAGAACTGCACAATGTAACGCAACACAACGGAATCGCTATCGAAATATCCCCGGAACAAATTACCGTTACAATGCCTAAGAATGAGACGGATATACAGTTCATTCGTACCTTCAAATATGTGAGGTGGAACAGCAATAATTTTTGCTGGGTCATACCGAACTACGGCAAAAATATTGACTTATTAAAAAATTACTTTGGTACAAGCCATTACCACTTTTTTGAGGTTTATTAAACCCAAAAGGAGTACCGAAGCGACCAATGATGATATGGTGCGGTTCGTTCACCAGTTTATGCTACCGAAGAAGTTAAGCCAATCATATCA
>CAINOO010000315.1 GCA_903851535.1 uncultured Chlorobiaceae bacterium
CTTTTGTGAGGGAATCACCCTGCTGAACCCGGTATCAACAACCGCAACAGACTGAAACAGATGCAAGGCAAGCTCCCTGAGCCCTGAAAAACCAGACTCGACCATCCGCGCCCCTATCCTCGGGTCATTCCTGTAGATATGTTCAAGAAGTGCGCAAATTTCTGAAGGATCGCTTTTGGCAAAGAGCAGATCATAAAGAAAGGGAAAATCATTGATTACCCTGCTCAACGACGACAAGGGAATCTGCATGCAGGTCGTCTCCTCAGAAGCCGTGACAATCTCCGTTGGCTGACGGCGCATCAGGCTTACCCAACCAAACAGCTCACCAGGCCCGAGAAGCCTCAACGTCTGTACTGCCCCACTGCCACTCTCCTGATAAAGCGATCGCACCCTTCCCGAACTGATCAGATAAAGCGACTCCGGCAGCATCCCCTTGCTGATAATTGGCTTCCCTATGGTATAAACTCCTGCTGAACAGAGATCAGCCAGCATTCCTATTTTATCCGACGCCAACGCAGAAAAAAGGGGGATTGCCTCAATCACCCTGCAAAGAGCCGCACGATCAGAATCAACGGTATTCGCCATTATCAACTTCCTTATAAATAAATCACCTCAACCATGCTGACTGCAAAGAGCAAACCAGGAACTCAGTAAAAAAATAGCCGCACCTCCTCCTTCACCCATTCACGAAAGAGTTGATCGACAAGATAGTGTTTCATGGCATCATCAAGCCTTGCCGCTCTCTTCTCATGCAGCAAAGTAATGACGCCAAACCCGTCAATCACCACCGGTGGATTGACCACCCCCGGTTGAGCCGTCGACAATACTCTTGCCAATGCCGGATGCAACTGCTTCATCTCCATCGGGCCAATACGGCCACCACTCACCGCCTCCCGTCCCTCTGCATAGCGCACAGCAAGCGAATCAAAACTCTCTTCCCCCGATTCCAGACGAAAAAAAAGCTCTCTCGTCAATTCATGATCCTTGTTGCGCAGCATAGAAAAACGGACACTATCAAGGCCTGCCTTCAATTTCAAAAAGGCACTCCCCACCAGCGGCACAAAGCGCTGCTCCCTGAAACGTTCAAGAAGTACTGGACGATGAATAAAAAAATCAATATCCTCCTCCCTTGTCCCTTCAAACTGCAACTGCGCTCTCTTTTTCTCCAAAAAAGCAGAATCAGCCGCCAACTCGGCACGATAATAATCCTCAATTGCTTCTGCACTACACCCGAGTTTACGCAAAGCCCTGTCAACAACCATCGCCTCCATCAGTGGCGGCAACAAGTTATGGCCTGAAAGCATCGACAGCACATCATCACCCAGTAACTCCCTCTTGCCAACAGTCAACACAACAGACATAACACTGCGCACACAAACGAATTACAAAAAACACCCCATCGGCAAAATTCATGCCATAACCACCTCAGTCAAAGAACGCAGGAGTTTCACGACCCGGCTCTTCAATTCGCGGCAAATCCTGTTCCGTTGGATGCGGCATTGGAACATTGATATCCTTCAGGCTCGGCATCTCTCCGCGAACAACCCCCATCGTCGTCAACAATTTACCCATCCCTGCCAACGTCCGTGCCTTCGCGATCGTCAAGTCAAAAAAACCGTTATAAAATGCACGACGTGCCTGATAATATTCGTTTTCCGTGTCAAGCAAATCAAGTAACGTCCGTTTTCCGATAGTAAACTGCTGGTGATAGGCCTCTCTTACCCGCTCCATGCTCTTGTAATGACGATCAAAATACTTCAACTGTTCGGCTATCAACAGCTTCTCATTATGGGCTATCGCTATGGTTTGACGCAATTCAATGGCCGACTTGTCCCTCAAATCAACCGTACGATACATTTTTTCCCGGTACTGGTGCACTGCTGCCCGGTCGGCACCTCCATTAAGAATATTGTAGGTCAAATCAAATTCAACAGCACTTTCATCCCGCCGGCCATTAACGCCATCCAGATTCCATGACCGATCATGAAATGCCTTAAAGTCAACACGCGGATAGAACTTCGATTCCTGAACATCCACAGCATATTGCGCAGCACGAATATCGGAAAGGGTTGCTAGAAATCCGGAATTATGCTGATAAGCCTCCTTCAGTGCTTCGACTGCCGTAAGGGGAATACCCGTGTCAGGCAGCACCACAGGAGCAAGATTTGGTTCCGGCAACTCCCCGATATAGCGCTGGTACCGAACACTCACATCGTGCTGGTTGCTCAGTTCGATAAGGTAGTTCGACTCTGCCAGCGCGAGACGAGCTGAAATCTGCTCCATATCGACCCCCGCAGCAACTCCGGCACGAACACGACTTTGAATAAGGTTGTAAATCTCCTTATGGTACTCGTAATTTCTCTTCGAAAGATTGAGCATTTCGCGGTAGCGCAGCACATCAACATAGGCCCTGAAACTTTCGAGACCGATATTCTCCATAGAGTCCATAAACTCAAAGTAGCGCGCCTGCCCCGAATATTTCAGTCGGGAAACCTGGCTTCGGGTATAGAACCCATCAAAAAGCATCTGGGTCAGCTCGAGCCGCACCCCCTTGCCCCAGTAATATTTGTCACGTATACTTGCCGAATTCAGCACATGACGCCCGACACCTGCC
>CAINOO010000316.1 GCA_903851535.1 uncultured Chlorobiaceae bacterium
ATCTCCGGCAAAGAGGAGGCCGACCTCACCTTCAGCGGCGCTGTTGCCGGTATGAGCGATATCCCCGAACTCTTCACCGTCATCGACATTGGCGGCGGCAGTACGGAGATCTCTATGGGATCTCCCGGAGCCATCACGGAGAGCGTCAGCCTCGACATCGGTTCAGTGAGGCTCACCGAGCGCTTTTTTACCACACTTCCCCCGTCGGCAAGTGAAATTGATGCCGCAAAAAGCTGCATCGACCAGCTCCTTACGGCAAACATCATCCCCTTTTTTGCCTCCAGAGAGCACGTCTATGGCGTTGCTGGCACCATCACTACCATCGCCCAGGTTGACCAGGGGCTGAAACACTTTGATGCCCTGAAGGTGCACAACTACCCTCTCACCTACGAGGAGGTACACGCCTTTCTCGAAAGGCTCAAAACGAGCACCCTTGAGCAGATCATCGAGCTTGGCATCCCTGCGGGAAGAGCCGACGTCATCACCATGGGTATGCTCATCCTGCACCAGTTCATGCGCCTGCTTGGGGTTGGTGTGCTCCGCGTCAGCATCCAGGGGCTGCGCTTCGGCCTCGCCCAGAGGGAGTTGCTTCGCCTTCAGAGGAATATTTGAGTATGTAGATGCAGAGCGGGCGCCCTGTTTGCCTTTTGCCGAGGAACCATAGAGGTTGAGGTTTGCGACAAAATACCGTTACCATTAATTTTAAAATGGTTTTACGTCGTCTTTTCTTTGCTGTGCCAGACACGAATAAGAACAACCGTGTCGTTTTCGTCCCGCATGTAGCGAAGAACATAAGCCCCAGCACCAAAAGGTATGACCAATTCGCGTCTGCCAGTGTCATCGTCCATTGGTCGTCCAATGTCTGGTATTGATTTCAGAAAAGCGGCACCGTCCAGAATGGCACGTGCTGCCCGAGCTGCCGCAACGGGGCTTTTTTCGTGGAGGAAGGCGTGAAGCCGCTCAACATCCGCTAATGCCTCCGGTAGCCACTTTATTTGGGGCAAGTCATCACCTTCCCTTGCGTCAGATTTTCAAGCCATTCTGCTGCTTTTTCATGGGGTATCGCCACGCCGGTTAATTGATAACGCTCCCAACGTTCCATATCCTCGCGTTTTTCACGCTCGTAATTTTCTTCGCGCTCCAGAAATGTTTCGATTGCCCTGCATATAAGCCAGTGCGACGATCGGTCTCGGATACGAGCCAAATCTGCAAGCCGTTGCAGAGTGTTATCATCCAATTTAACGCCTTTTGTCTGTGCCATAGCCAAATCTCCTTTTAGTGTAAGGTAGCACTTATCGCAACCTTTAGCAACTTTGCTTCATAAGGGTTCTTCATTTTCCAGTAAAGCACAGTTGTGGTCTAAAAAAATTTGATCATTTGGGGTTCCGCCTTTCGTGTCGTGTTGTGGGGATTAATCTTCAATAATTTTCATCCTGTCAGCCAACTGCATGAAATATTCTTTTGACCAAATTTGCAACGGTTTTACATCCTGCACAAATCTCGAAATATCATCCATCGCCAATGCGACATCCAGAGAGCCGATCTTTTGGGTTAAAAGTACCCGAAACTCCTCTTCAGAAAGCGGCAGAGTTTCGAGGTGGCCACTCTGCATGGCACGCTGGGCAAAATGTGAAAGGTTGAGCGGCACCCCTTTTTTCACATACCATTCAAAATCAAACCAATCACGTCCCTTGATACGATGTTTCCAGCGCCTGAAAAGCAAGGCATGCATTTTTCCGGCAAACAAATCCGGTAAAACGAAACACTTTGCATAAAATGAAAAGGGCTCCAGCAGCAACTTCTCTTCAGTGCCAAAACCGGGAGGAGGGAGCGTATCAACCTCAAATTTTATTTTGATGGTTTTATTCCACTGTACGGCCAAATCAAAAACCTGGGTATTGTTTTTCAGAAAAGCAGACTCTATGCCCCGCTGCACCGTTTTTTCTTTAACCGCGATGGAAACATCCAGACCAAGAGCGGTAAACTCCTCTTTCACGGCTTTGAAATAGGGCTCCAGCGAAAAGCCAGTTTCTTGCTGCAACAAGGAAAAATCCAAATCTTCTGAAAATCTTGGCAGCCCGTAAAAGATTCGCAAACAAGTCCCACCATAAAAAGCCGCCCGATCAAAAAATCCTCCACGATAGAGCCCGGCCAAAGCAATTTCCTGCATCACCTCACGCAATCCATTGCTGGCGCCCTCTGCACTTGTTGCATCATATTTGGCAAGCATCTGCTCCAAAACACTCATCATAGGCACCATCACTCTTGACAAGAACGCACAATTTGCGCGAACATCTTTAAAATTTTAACTTTAAGACCAGCATTCATGCAGGCTTCAATCACCCGGATGTCAAAACCTCCCAGGAGTTCTTCATCAATGCGTAAATCGTCAAACAAACATTCTCGTAACTCATGAACCGAGTTGACCGCTAACTTTTTTGTAAAAATCAGCGTATCACACAACGCCTTTTCCGGAGAAGCTATTAAAAACCCGGTTTGATCAGAGAGGATAATCCGGGTAATACCGACAGAATAGAGTTTCGGGGGAGAGTGCTTATAAGAAAAGCGACCAAAGGGCAAATCATAGCGCTTCGTTTGCCTGGTCGTTACCGATGTCACTTCGACCACCCGTTCAGGAATAAGCCCATAAAAATAAAGCGCATACTCCAGAGAGACATAGGATGGCCCATAGAGATGGTTTGCCACCAACGGCATGGAAACCAGTGAGGAGGTGAGCGCTGGCGCAACAACATAGAGCCCCCTTTTTACAGAGAGGAGCACGCCATCAGCAATCAATTGAGCTATTTTGTCGTTCGGCGAGCGATACCCTTGAAGAACGGATAAAAGTGTTCCATGCGTCAGAGGAACACTGCCAAATCTTATGAGCTGGTTTTCAATTCTCATGGTCGATAGATCATATTTCAT
>CAINOO010000317.1 GCA_903851535.1 uncultured Chlorobiaceae bacterium
GGGACTGATACCATGGATCGTGAACAGCGATTTATGTTTATCGCCCGGGATGAGAAATATATCGGCTATATCGATCAGGCTCTTGACCGGATTCGGAACAAGGTCTATGGTATCTGCATCAAATCAGGCAAACCCATTCCGAAGAAGCGGCTTGAAGCCGTGCCGCATACCTCGGTGAGAATCGAGTTCAAGCAGGGAAAAAGTAAATGATCAGTCGTTTTCCTCTTTGTCGGTTGTCGCATCGGTGACCTCAATCGGGTAGTCTCCACTGAAACATGCAGTGCAGTAGCTGCATGTTTCTCCCTCAAATGACGGAACGCTGTTCATCAGCCCTTGCATGGAGAGGTATTTCAATGAATCGACGCCAATATATTCCCTGATTTTTTCAATCTCCTCCACGTCATTATCGAGAGAGTCGAACATGTGGGTGAGGAGTTGCCGCTTGGTTGGAAAATCCATGCCGTAAAAGCAGGGATTGGTGATCGGCGGTGAGCTGATGTGCAAATGAATTGCCTTTGGGTCGGCCTCACGGATCAGTTTGATCAGCATTTTAGCCGTTGTGCCTCGTACAATGGAGTCGTCAACAAGAATGATCGGCCTGTCGAGGAGTACTCCGCGTACAATGTTGTATTTGGATCGCACCTTGATGTCACGGCTGTGAACGCCTGGCTGAATGAAGGTTCTGCCGACATAGTGGTTGCGAATAAGGCCGTGTTCGAACCTTGCCGGTCGCTCCATTTTAAGGCTTTCGCGCACAAAACCGAGTGCCGCGGTATTGGATGAGTCGGGAACGCTGACAACGGTAAGCTCTTTATCGCCGGGCTGGGGTTCAATTGAGGACTCCCGTGCAAGGTTTTTGCCGAGATTGCGTCTGATCTTGTCAACAGAATGCTTGAAAATAAAGCTGTCGGGGCGGGCAAAATAGACATACTCAAAAATACAGCGTGCCTTGCGATCTGAAGATGGCAGAAAGAGCGATGTCGGTTTTTCGTTTGCTACGGCCAGATGGTCGATCAAAAGAATTTCACCGGGCTCAATATCGCGGATATATTCCGCCTGTATGATATCGAAGGCGCAGGTTTCACTGGCGACAACATAAGCAAGCTCTCCTGTTAGAGGATCAACCTTTTTGCCGAGGGCGAGTGGCCTGAAGCCGTAGGGATCCCTTGCGGCAATCATCTGGTTGTTTGCCAGAAGTACCATCGAGTAAGCTCCCTGTACCTGCAGCAGTGCCTCGTAGAGCTGCTGTATCGGCTCTTTTGCACGGCTTCGTGCTGCCAGATGCGGGATGATTTCAGTATCTGAAGAGGCCTGGAAGATAACGCCAAGCTCTGTTAACTCGCGACGAAGTGTGCGGGAGTTGGTCAGGTTTCCATTATGGGCTATGGCAAGGCTTCCTGAACGGTAGGTCAATGAAAATGGCTGGATATTGTTCACCGACGCGGAGGAGCCTGTAGTGGAGTAGCGGTTATGACCAATTGCGGCATATCCGCCAAGGGTTTCAAAAATGGTCTCATCCCTGAAAACTTCAGCCACCAGGCCCATTCCCTTGTGCTGCTTGAAGAGTGTCTTTTTTTTGACCTTGTTGTATTCTGCTACAACTATACCTGCGGCCTCTTGCCCCCTGTGTTGCAAGGAGTACAGTCCATAGAAAGTATCTTCCGCGGGAGTTTTTGAATTAAAAACGCCGAAAACTCCACACATAAGCAATGGTATCTTAACGTTGAGTAAATCTGGTATCACAACCCGAGCACAACTGTGCGAATGAACATAACCATTCGAACTCTAAATGTAAAATAATCGTTGCAGTTGTTCTTGCTCATTGGTTGTCGAGCCAATCTGCTTTGAGTCGGGATTATGTTTGTAACGTAAAAAGAGGTGACTCTTCAATTATTTTTGGTTCGTTTTCCCTGCAAATTTTCTTTTTCATCAGGAGGGTTATATTTTCTGAGGCGGGGGATAGCTCCGGGTTTTTTAATAAATTTATTCACAAAGGACGTGTTCATGGCTGTAACGACAAAGAAAACTCCACATCCTCCTGGCGTGGCAATATGGGTTTTGGTAACCCTGCTTTGGGGAACCGTTTTTTATTGGACATCGATTTTTATGCTGCAACTTGCCTCATACCAGCTTCAGGAGGGCTCGTTTAACCCGTCAGGGATCGAGCAGCGGGAGGTGTATGGAATCCAGGTTGTTGTGCTTATTCTCTTCGCGCTTGTTGCCATGATGGTCAAAAATATGTTTGAGCCGGGAGGCCAGAAACAGATTGCCCGGTGGCAGAAGATTTCGGAAGGGAAGGGGGAGAAAATTTTTATCTCTTTTGCCGGAAGTCTTGCAACCAGTTTTTTCTTTACAGCCCTGACAGCCTTGACCTTTCTCGGAAGTTCCGCTTTTCTTGGCTTCGTGGTTGATTTGACCGTTCCGGTTGTTTTGCTTGCGGCCCTGTTCAATATTGCAGCAGGGATAACAGCATCACTGATTGTTGGCCTTGTTTTTCTGATTGCGAAAGTCGGTCGTAAAAAGGGCTGAGGAGGAGATGTCGTCGTGTGGAGGATAGAAAAACAAAAAAGCGCAGTTTTGATCACTGCGCCGTTTTGTTTTTTTCCTGTGGAGCTAAGGAGACTCGAACTCCTGACCCTTTGCATGCCATGCAAATGCTCTACCAACTGAGCTATAGCCCCGCTTGCAGCTCTAAGTAAAAGAAAAATAAGTTGTTTTTGCAACTTCTTTTGTTAATTCTTTCATTGAGATGCTGTTATTAATGCTAAAAAAGCTGTTATGTCATTTATGTTTGTTGTCCGGGAAGGGTTTTCGAGTATGGGAAGGGCAAAATTACCGGCAGCCATTACGGTTACCATCAGTTTTTTTGCTCTCGTGCTGCTTGCCCTTTTCAGTACCGTTTCGCTGAGTTTTCTTGATGTCATTCAGCAGTTGCGCAGCCGTGTAGAGGTAGAGGTTTTTCTTGGCGATACCTTGAACGATTCTCAGGCCATTGATGCCGTCCGTCAGATAAAGATGGTCAAGGGAGTGAGTGAGGCCATCTATGTTTCGAAGGATGAGGCCGCAGAGACTTTTGCACAGGATTTTGGCGAAAATATTGTCAAAATTCTGGGTTCAAACCCATTGCCGCGCTCTGTCAGGCTGAAATTTTTAGCAGGCTATGCCCACCCGGAAAGTATCAAGCGGATTGTTCCCGAAATTCAGGCAATAGTTCCGGATGCTGATATCCGCTATAATCAGTCATTTCTCACTCAGATCGAGCAGAATGCACGCCTCTTTACCCTGGTGACCGGTGGCGTGGGCGTGTTGATTTCTGTGGCAACGGTTGTGCTGATAGGGTATACGATCCGGCTGGCCATGTATTCAAGGCAGGAAAAGATCAGAACCATGCGTCTGGTCGGCGCGACGGGGTGGTTTATCGGTGCGCCCTATATCATCGAAGGGGCGTTACAGGGAGTGCTTTCCGGAGTTCTTGCTGCAGGTGCACTCTGGCTGCTCTCCGTTCAACTGCTTGCCCGTTATGAACCTCAGCTTTATGCGGTGGTGCAACCCTCAATCCTTTTTGTCTATCCAGCCACAGTAGCGCTTGGTCTTCTCCTCGGTATTTTTGGCAGTGCCCTGTCGGTGAGCAACTATCTTCGTGTTGTTTCGAAGCGGTAGCCCCGCTTATCGCTCAAGTGAGTAAAGAAGGTTGATCTCTTTGTGCCACTCTGCGGAGTCGGGTGTTTCAAGGATCAGGGGAATCTCTTCACAGGCGGGATTGTTCATGATCCAGGTGAAAGCATCCATCCCTATCGTTCCCTTGCCGATACTTGCATGGCGGTCAATTCGGCTGCCGAGCGGTTGCATGGCATCGTTAAGGTGCATCCCGCGCAGGTAGCGGAGACCAACGATGCGATCGAACTCCATGAAGGTGGACTCGATTGCTTCGGTTGATTGCAGGTCATAACCGCTTGCAAAGAGGTGGCAGGTGTCGAGGCAAACGGCTACCCTCGACTTGTCGTCAACCTGGTCAATGAGCGATGCCAACTGCTCGAAGCGGTTCCCGAGATTGGTGCCCTGTCCGGCGGTATTCTCAATCACCGCAGTGACGCCTTTTGTTGCATCAAGCGCCATGTTGATGGATGCGGCAATCAGGTGCAGGCATCGCTCTTCTTCAATCTCCTTCAGATGGCTTCCAGGATGAAAGTTCAGCAGGATCAGGCCAAGCTCTTCGGCTCGCTGCATCTCCTCGATAAACGCTTCCCGTGCGCGCTGGAGCTTCTCCGGGTCGGGACTGCCAAGGTTGATGAGGTAGCTGTCGTGCGGCAGGATGTGCCCGGGCCTGAACCCACCATCATCACAGTTTCTGCAGAATGCGTCAATTGACGATGTTGTCAGTTTTGGTGCTTTCCACTGCCGCTGGTTTTTGGTAAAGAGGGCAAATGCTTTTGCTCCGATGCTGGCGGCCTGCAGCGGGGCATTTTCCACTCCTCCGGCAGTACTGACATGTGCTCCAACCCGTTTCATAGTCAAAAATAAAAGATGAAGGAAATTTAGTCGGCAGCGCCGAATTTTTTTGCCTGGCCCAGAGTGAGATTCATGGTTTCGCGGATAGCGAATGAGCTTCCCTTGGAGGAGGACGTTGAAAGCATTTCACCAAGAAGCCCGGTCGAAAAAAGCTGAACCCCAAGAATGAGCAGCAGGATACCGAGAAAAAGAATCGGGCGGTTGCTGACCGGTTTGTTCAGCAGGATTTTATCGAGCGTGATGTAGAGGCTGATGATAAAGCCGGAGAGAAAGCTTATGAGCCCCGTCATGCCGAAAAAGTGCATCGGACGGCGCAGGTATCGGGTAATGAAAAGCACCGACAAAAAGTCGAAGAGCCCTGAAAAAAATCGGGAGGAGCCGTATTTGGTCGTGCCGAACTTTCTTGCACGATGGTTTACCGGCAGCTCGGCAATCCTGAATCCCATCCACTTGGCGAGCACGGGAATATAGCGGTGCATATCACCATGCAGTTCCAGCCTTCTGGTCACCTCTTTGCGGTAGACCTTCAACCCGCAGTTGAAATCGTGCAGGGTGATGCCGGTAAAGAGGCGCGTTACGCCATTGAAAAGCTTCGAGGGGATGGTTTTGGAAAGCGGATCCTTGCGCTGCTGCTTCCAGCCGCTGACCAGATCATACCCCTCCTGCACTTTTTTTATCATCTCCTTGATGGCAAAGGGGTCATCCTGCAGATCCGCGTCAATGGTGCAGACATAATTACCCGTTGCTGCCATGAAGCCTGCCGAAAGTGCTGCGGTTTTGCCAAAGTTTCTCTGA
>CAINOO010000318.1 GCA_903851535.1 uncultured Chlorobiaceae bacterium
AACTTCATCTTCCGCATGGTAGAGTTTGAACAGATGGAGATGCAGTACTTCGTCAAACCCGGCACACAGGCAGAGGCGTTCGAGGCATGGCGGGAAGAGCGCTACGCCTGGTACACCACAGCACTTGGTATCAGCAAAAAGAAACTCCACTGGTACAAACATGACAAGCTGGCCCACTACGCTGACCTGGCCTACGACATCAAATTCGAGTTCCCCTTTGGCATTGAGGAGATCGAAGGAATTCACTCCAGAACCGATTTTGACCTGAAACAGCATCAGGAGTTTTCCGGCAAAAACATGGAGTATATCGACCAGCTCACCAATGAACGCTACATTCCCTACGTGGTTGAAACCTCCGCCGGGTGCGACCGCCTCTTCCTTGCACTGCTTGCAGATGCCTACACGGAAGATACCGTTGATGGAGATGAGCGAGTGCTCCTGAAGCTGTCGCCAAAAGTTGCGCCGGTAAAAGCAGCAGTACTGCCTCTGATGAAAAAGGGAGGAATGGGTGAACGAGCCACAGCGCTGCGGGACGAACTTTCAGCGGAACACCTTGTCCAGTATGATGATGCCGGCTCTATCGGCAAACGCTACCGTCGCCAGGACGAGATAGGCACACCCTTCTGTATCACGGTCGACCACCAGACGCTGGAAGAAAACAGCGTAACGGTGCGCTACCGCGACACAGCAACACAAGAACGAATCGATATTTCAAGGGTACGGGAATTTCTCGCATCAAAACTAACCACGCTTTAAGCCATGCGTTACGATGTCGCAGTAATCGGTGGCGGCCCATCTGGAGCCGTCGCTGCAGCCGTACTGGCAAAAGCGGGAATATCAACCATTCTCATTGAACGAAACCTTAAGAATGTCAAACCCTGTGGCGGAGCCATTCCCCTCGGTCTTATCAAGGAGTTTAACATTCCTGATGAACTGATCGAAAAGAAGCTCTCGAACATGAGGGCCCGCTCTCCAAAAGGGAGATACATTGATATGAACATGCCGAACGGCTACGTCGGCATGGTGCGACGCGAAAAATTTGACCACTATCTGCGTTCAGAGGCGGAGCGGGCAGGAGCTGTTCTGGTCGAAGGACTGGTTAAATCAATTACACACTCTGGCGAGGGCTTTGTCATCAATACGCTCAACGACAAGCTTGCGCCACTGCGTGCCCACAAAATTATCGGGGCAGACGGCGCAAACTCAATAACGGCCAATGAACTGCACTTTCCGCCTAACGAGCTGAAGGTTATAGCCATGCAGCAGCGATTCAAATACACTCCAGCCATCCAGAAATTCAGCGATATCGTGGAAATCTGGTTTGATGGTGAGGTCTCGCCCGACTTTTACGGCTGGATTTTTCCCAAAGCCGACCATCTGGCCATCGGTACCGGCACAGAAGACAATCACCACAACCTCAAGGCGCTCCAGAAGCGATTTGTTGAAAAGATAGGGATCACCGAACGCCCCTATCTTGACGAAGCTGCAAAAATCCCGATGAAACCCCGACGATCATTTACCCAGGAAAAGGCAATTCTTGTCGGAGACGCAGCAGGACTGGTGACACCGGCAAACGGAGAGGGCATTTTCTTCGCCATGCGCTCCGGCAAGCTTGGTGCACAAGCCATGATTGAGCATATCAAAAACAAGACTCCACTGCACAACTATGAAAAAGAGTTCCGCAAGCTCTATGCTCCGATCTTTTTTGGCCTTGAGGTATTACAGTCAGTATACTACCGCAACGATCGGCTCCGGGAGAGTTTTGTGGCGATATGCGCTGACGACGATGTGCAGCGAATAACCTTCGACTCCTATCTTTATAAAAAAATGGTACCTGCTCCCTTTTCAACCCAGATGAAAATTTTTTCAAAAAACATCTACCATCTGATCAAGGGCCGTTAAATGTTGCTCTCTTTCCCGAACTGGATCATCCATCTCTCATCAGCACTTGAATGGGGAGTTGCGGCTGCGCTCCTCTTTTATTACGGCAAAATAACCGGCAGACAGGATATCCGCCTTTTTGGACTTGCCATGCTGCCTCACTGGAGTGGAAGTTTTTTTGTCCTCGGATATCATATCTCCGGCGATACTATTCCGCTGCTTCTCGACATGTCGGAACTGATCAACCTCTTCGGCAGCACAGCGCTTCTCCTTGCAACCCTCAACCTGCTGAAATCGACAAAAAAAGCTCCCGCAGCAGGATATACCGCCGCTCTTGCCGCCATCATGATTTCCGGAAAGCCACAATCCTGGCTCGGAGCAGATATCTTTGATGCCATTCTGCAGCTCTCAAGCGTTGTCTATATCTCCTTTCTTGTCCTGCTGCTGATAGTATACCGTCGCGACCGGACTCTTTTTTCCCCGCTGACGGTAGCCGGCTTCTGGTTTGTGCTGATCTTCATCTCGGTCACCATCTTCTGCATGTACCTCGCCACTGAAGTGAGGGGTTATCGCACACTCTCACACGACGACCTGCTGCACGGAGCTGCCGAAAGCCTGCTCAGTATCAGTAATCTTATGATCGCCATCGGGGCACAACGCAAGATCAGTGAGTATAAACGAGAGCATTTGAGTAGCTGCAAGCCATGCATCCTCAAACTGCGCTTTCATGACGAGTTCGATAAGAGGTAAAATCGAGGAATAGGAAACTGTTCACGGATGAAGAATCTTTGCATATTTCCGCGCATCAGAGAGCTGCTCAACAGCTTTTTTTACCACCAGGTCATGGTCAAGTTCGACACGCCGTAACAGTCGCTCGTCATAATGGCGAAGAAGCTCCTCTTCAAGTTCCTGCGCAACGTCCGCTGACTCGTTAAGAATTTCCTGTTTTTTGAACTGCTCAATCTCCTGCTGCAGAAACATGAAGCTCTGACTGCGCCCGGTATTTTCGGGCTGAACTTTCTTCATACTCTCCTTCAGCTCCACAAAGAGCCGTTCAGGAAGAGAGGTATAAACAAAATTTTTACTCCTCAGAAAGTCACTAAATAACGCCATCAGTGCAGGGCGATCGAGCGGCTGGGAAGGAATAAGGGGATGAGTGGAGCGATAAAGTGAAGAGAACAGAAAAAGAAGGCCTTTTTTCCTGAGCTCCAGGAGGTAGGGGGAGGCTACCTGTTCAGCGAGCTGAATATCGGGCAAAATGCCACCACCACCATAAACCACTCTCTTCCCTTTGGTATAATAAACCTCTGAGGCCTTGCCTCCATGAGAAGAGGGCGAAAGAACCTTGCGCGATTCACTCACGGCATTATTGCTCTCTTTCTGAATCAAACGGCCCGAAGGAGTATAATATTTTGACGTTGTCACCTTCACCGCACTATTATAGGAGAGCCGTACAACCGACTGCACCAACCCTTTGCCGTAAGAGCGCTCCCCGATAACAATCCCCCGGTCAAGATCCTGCATCGCACCAGCAACAATTTCCGCCGCTGAAGCGCTCTGCGAGTTGATCACTACAGCAAGAGGAAGCTGGGCATCAAGCGGAGGAGTTTCTGTGACAAAGGATTTATCCATTGTCGCAGAGCGCCCGCGAATGGAGACCACCGCACTTCCGCTGGGAACAAAGAGCGACGCAACATCAACGGCGACCGTAAGCAGTCCACCTGGATTGTTTCTGAGATCGAGGATAACACCTTTCAGTGGAAGATGCTGCTCTGCAGCCTGGCGCACAAGCCCCTGCAAGGCTTCACGCAAATCAGCCGTCGAACGAGTACCGAAGCTCTTCATCTCGATGTAACCGATACCGTCAATAATCCCCGAATAACTCACCGAACTTAACCGCACCTCCTCCCTCGTCAGTCTGGCAGAAAATGGGGGAGATCCCTGACGCTCAAGCCCGAAAAGCACTGAACTCCCTGCTACGCCCTTGATCTGTGCCTTGACCTTGTCCAGCGGCGTTTTCCTCAACGGCTCATTATTGATAGAGACAATGCAGTCGCCCACCCTGATGCCCGCCTTTGCAGCAGCATAGCCATCGACCACAGAGGAGACAAAAACCGCACCATCAAGAGAGGCGATGGAGATACCGATACCGACATACTGCCCGCTGGTCATCTCATCGAGTTCATCCGAATCATTTTCATCAAGAAAAACAGTGTACGGGTCAAGGGTGCGAAGCATGCCATCAATACCCGCATACATCAGCCCGCTGACATTGAGCCGGTCAACATAGTTTTTTGAGACCTCGCGATAAACCTCTCCCAACAGATCGATACTTTTGAGAATCTCGAAATACTCTTTGTCTGTCGTATCAGCGGGAACAGACGCAGTCAATGGCATGGAAAAGGATGCAGAAGGAACCGTACAGAAAAGGAGAAGGGCTATCATGACGCCCTGAACACCCCGCCGCAAAGCGACCCTCC
>CAINOO010000319.1 GCA_903851535.1 uncultured Chlorobiaceae bacterium
GGCTGTTATTGCAAAACTCAATGTTGACGAAAACCCCAATACTGCTGCCCAGTACGGTATCAGAAGCATACCATCACTTCTTGTTTTCAAAAATGGCCAGGTTGTCGACCAGATGCTTGGAGCCATGCCAAAAAACATGATCGCAAAGAAAATCGACGAGCATATCGGTTGAGATAATAGCCGCTGAACAAGTAAAGCCAGCTTCCCGGCGCCAACGGCCGGGATGTTGCCTATCTTCAACGGCACTCAATGCGCACCTGCCGGGGGTAATTGTTATGCAGCCTGTCGTCACGGGGTGTGGTATACGGTTGGTTATACAATAATCTTCAGGAACCTTCGTAGACGCACGCAACAATGGCCTCGAAACCACATGATTGGTCACTGTTTTCGTCACATCGGGAAGTAAATACACCATATCAACAACGTCCCCCTTTTTTTTTTTTTAAGGTTTTTTTAAGCTGGGCTTCAGAGTCTTTAAAGGTTTGTACCGATATATTTATTTCAGTGAGGTTGATTGTACGCAATTGAGACTTTCATTAATTAAACCGGTAGATAAACGTTATGAGTGAAAACTATCTTGCAGCCACGGAGCTGAATTTCAAGGCAGAGATTCTTGATGCCGATAAAGTAGCGTTGGTTGATTTCTGGGCTCCCTGGTGTGGCCCCTGTAAGGTGCTTGGCCCTGTTATTGAGGAACTTGGTGCTGATTATGCCGGAAAGGCTGTTGTGGCCAAGCTCAATGTTGATGAGAACCCCAAAATTGCAGCTCAGTATGGTATCAGAAGCATTCCCTCCCTTCTTTTTTTCAAAAATGGCGAGGTTGTTGACCAGATGGTTGGTGCCATTCCAAAAAATACGATTGCAACGAAACTTGACGAGTATATCGGTTCTCTTTAATCACACTCCGGAAAAATAACAGATCATGCAGAGTAACGTACGTGATATTGTCATTATGGGAACCGGTCCTGCCGGTTATTCAGCAGCCATTTATACAGGGCGGGCAAACCTTAAACCGCTTGTTATTGATGGATTTCAGCCTGGTGGTCAGCTTATGATTACGACCGAGATTGAGAATTTCCCCGGTTTTCCTGAAGGAATTCGCGGTCCGGAACTTATGGCAAAAATGCGTGCGCAGGCAGCAAAGTTCGATACGGAGTTTGTCAGCGGCAGCGTAACTGAGGTTGATCTTTCACGCAGTCCATTCTGCCTGACGCTTGATGATGGTCGTGAATTTTTGACCCACGCGCTTATTGTCGCAACCGGGGCAAATGCCAAATGGCTGGGAATAGATTCGGAGACTCGCTATCGTGGCAAGGGTGTTTCGGCATGTGCGACCTGTGACGGATTTTTCTTTCGCGACAGCAAGGTTTTTGTTGTTGGTGGGGGCGATACGGCAATGGAGGAGGCGCTGTATCTGACCAAATTTGCCTCTCATGTTACGTTGGTGCATCGTCGTGAAGAGTTCCGGTCATCGAAAATCATGAGTCTGCGCACCCGAAAAAATCCGAAAATCAGCATGATGCTCAACGAGATTGTTGATGAAATTATTGGTGACGGTCAAAAAGTAACGGCGATCCGGTTGAAGAATGTTGTGACCGGTGAATGTTCAGAACATCCCTGTGATGGTGTGTTTTTGGCCATTGGCCATGCACCAAATTCCGCCTTGTTCAAGGAACAGCTCGATATGGATGATTACGGCTATATAAAAACCAAAAAATCGTCAACAGAAACCAATGTCCCTGGCGTTTTTGCCTGTGGTGATGTTCAGGATTTCACCTATCGCCAGGCGGTTACTGCTGTAGGAACAGGCTGCATGGCCGCTGTTGATGCCGAGCGCTTTCTTGAAACGATTCGGTAATCCTGCCCACCGGTTGCCTGCGAATGTTTCGTAACGTACCTTGTTGAAGCCCACGGGCACCTTTGGCCTGTGCGGGCTTCAGCCTGGGAAATCTGTATGAACCAGATAACACCACTCTGCCCGGCCGCAATTCTCGATTTCCCGCAAATTCCCTTTGATATTCTTCTGTTGCTCTGGGGCAATGGTAGCAACCATCCCGTTTTGTCTATGGGGCAACCTGTCGAGAGAGCGTTGTTCCCTGAGTTGAAATCTCTCTTTTCCCGGTTTACGGTTGTCCGTGGTGTCGGCGAAAAATGGCGCTCTCCTGTAAATCAGACATCGAACTGAAGATTCAGCCGTGCAAGGTTATATCTTTTTGTGGAAATGTGCTGCTTTTTTTGCGTATAATTCTCCTTCGTGAATGGTGGCAAGGTTACAGAAAATCCGGAAACTTTCAGTGGAATAGTCTCGCCATCGCTGGTACCCGCTCAGCACGAATTTGCCTGA
>CAINOO010000320.1 GCA_903851535.1 uncultured Chlorobiaceae bacterium
CAATGAAGCCCTGGAAAACACCACAGGCCACTCGAAAACAACGTAAAAAAGGTGACCGCCTCTCTTCTGTTATTGTGTACTCATGAATATGGTATATATTACGAAATTAAATTTTATAGCATCAACGATCAAAAATCCTGTAAAAATCCTATCCGGGGAGGCATGAGCGACAGAACAGGCAATACAATAATGAAGCGGAAACACAGTCATGTTGAGATATGCCTGCATGGTGACGTGGCCTTTGAGGGTACAACAACCGGATTTGAGCGATTCAAATTTGAGCATAACGCCCTGCCGGAAGTTGCGTTTTCCGATATTGATCTTTCAACAACCTTTCTCGGCAGAACGATAGGGGCTCCGCTGATGATTTCGTCAATGACGGGTGGCTACAGCGAGGCGGCAACGCTGAATCGGCGACTTGCAGAAGCGGCTGAGCAGTTCAGCATTCCACTTGGTGTGGGCAGTATGCGCCAGGCACTTGAAAACCATTCGCATCGCGAGAGCTTTGCTGTTGTACGAAAATATGCCCCAACCGTACAGATTTTTGCAAATATCGGAGCACCCGAGGTAGCCGGAAAACTTACTGAAAACGAGATCAACATCATGCTGGAGCTTCTGCAGGCTGATGGGCTGATTGTGCATCTGAATGCCGCACAGGAGCTCTTTCAGCCTGAGGGCAACACTGATTTTCGCCATGTGCTTGAACAGCTCACCCTGCTCACCGCCACCATTCCGGTTCCGGTTATTGTCAAAGAGGTCGGGTGCGGCATCTCGGCATCTGCCGCCCGACAACTCATCGAAGCTGGCGTCAAAGTGATTGATGTAGCGGGAGCTGGAGGGAGCAGTTGGCAGAAAGTTGAAGAGATTCGCTATACGCGGCAGTACGGTCAGGAAAACCGTTTCAGCCTTCAGGCTCTCGAAGAGTTGCTGAACTGGGGAATTCCCACATCAGAGTGCCTGCTTGCTATACGAGCGCTTAAACGGGAAAGGCCCGGCTTCAGCGCCATCGAAATCATTGCTTCGGGCGGAATCCAGTGTGGCTCTGATATTGCAAAATCTCTCGCTCTTGGAGCACAACTGGCCGCATCAGCACGTCACATTCTCAAAGCCCTGCATGAGGGAGCTCTTGAAGAGACAATTGCATCATGGCTGAACGATCTCAGGGCTGTGATGTTCCTGACAGGAGCAGCTACCATAGCAGAGCTTCGAAATAAAACCCTTATCACTAAACCATGAGCGATTTCATCATGAATCTAACCCTGACACAGGAACTTGTCGAAAACAAGTACCGTCTCTCCCTTTCGATAATCAATGATGCTCTCGCCAGATGCTTCGACAGGGAGAACCCGGTCACCCTTTATGCTCCTGCAAGGTATATTCTTGAAGGGAATGGCAAAAGAATCCGTCCGTTTCTTACCCTGCTTGCCTCGGAGTCCGTATGCGGTTCTTCTGAAAACGCTCTCCATGTCGCTCTGGCGGTTGAAGTTTTGCATAACTTCACCCTCATCCATGACGACATCATGGACCAGGCCGACCTCCGCCACGGCAGACCGACCGTTCACAAGCAGTGGAATACCAATGCGGCTATCCTGTCGGGAGATATGATGATTGCCTACGCATACGAACTCGCCTTGCAGGCTAAAAGCAGCCGTCATGGGGAGCTTATCCACATCCTCAATGATGCCAACATCACGATTTGTGAAGGACAGGCACTTGATATGGAACTTGAAGAGAAGCAGGACGCCACGATTGCTGACTACATTGACATGATTGCAAAAAAAACAGGACGTCTTATTTCAGCCGCGCTTGAGGCTGGAGGTGTTGCTGGCAATGCAACGGATGAGGAGTTGCAAAGTCTGGTGCTTTTCGGCGAAAAAATCGGCCGTGCTTTCCAGATACAGGATGATTATCTCGACATTATGGCTGAGAACGGAAAATCAGGCAAGATGGCAGGCGGCGATATCATTAACGGCAAAAGAACCTATCTTTTGCTTCGCTCCCTTGAACTGGCGTCCGGAGCGGATCGTGATCTCCTGCGCTCCATCATCAGCAATAAAGGAATCAGCGCAGAGAGAGTTCCTGAAGTGAAAGCCATTTATGAACGGTGCGGTGTTCTTGACGAGACGGCATCATTGATCAACCGCAATACTGAAGAGGCGCTCGCTGCTATTGAGGATCTGCCTTATCCGGCAGGGCGTGATTATCTTAAAGGGTTTGCAAACATGCTCATGAAGAGGGATTTCTAACCATCAGTGCGTTATGACACTCCCCGTTCCAATGGAAGAGAAGATGTTGCTGCTTGCCATGACCCTGATCCCGGGAATCGGCCCGGCAAGAATAAAGGCGATGATCACGCATCGTCCAGGCCGGTTTAGTGATCTTCTTCATTTCGGGATTGACGAGCTTCAACAGATATCGGGAATCGGTGAAACTCTGGCTCGACAGGTTCACCATTTTCTGCACCATGCCGCAACAATGGCTGAGGCCCTGGCAAGTGCTGAAAAGCAGATTGCCGAACTGCAGCGCCATAACGCCGCATTGATTACCATTCTTGACGCAAACTACCCTCCCCTCCTGAAAGAAATTTATGATCCGCCACCCTGCCTTTTTGTGCGGGGCCAACTTCCGGACGCAAACCTGCCCGCCGTTGCTGTTGTCGGCACAAGATATGCGTCACTCTATGGCAAACAGGTTACCACGCTGCTCTGCCATGGTCTGGTCAACTGTGGAGTAGTTATTGTCAGTGGGCTGGCCTATGGCATTGATATGGCGGCACACACGGCAACTCTGGAAAATGGGGGAAAAACTGTTGCTGTTCTTGCCAGTGGCGTCGATACCATTTATACCGATCCAAAAGGAAAGGTCTGGCCTAAAATCATTGAAGAGGGTGCCCTCATCTCGGAAGAGTGGTTTGGTTCAGAGCTCTCTCCTGCAAAATTCCCGAAACGCAATCGCATCATTTCTGGCATAACCTCCGGTACCATTATCGTCGAATCAGACCTGAAGGGTGGATCTCTTATCACTGCGGCCTCTGCCCTTGAACAGAATCGCGAAGTTTTTGCGGTTCCGGGAAACATCTTCTACCGAACCTCACGGGGAACAAACCGGCTTATCCAGCAGGGATCGGCCAAAGCGGTCATGAGTGTTGAGGATATCATCACCGAACTCGGGCCACAATTTGCAGAAAATTTTTCAAGAAAAAAGACATTGCAAAATGACCCACCCGCAAGCACCTTTTCCCAAACAGAACAAGCCATTTTGCAGTGCATGAAAACGGAACCCATTCATATTGATGCACTTGTTCTTGCCTCAGACATCGACCTGTCTTCGCTCCTGGTGCACCTCTTTGAACTTGAACTGAAGGCGGCAGTGGTGCAGCAACCCGGACAGTTTTTTCAAAAAAGAATTATCTGAATTAAAAACGTGTAAATATCGGGAAGGCTTTTGAGCTTTGTGTAGTTTTTTACCACGGAATTCTTACCTTTGAAAGGTGAATTTGTAGCCAGTTGTATATTCAAAAAGATATTGATACACTAACCTGTCAACTTAAACGTTAAAATTAATGACTCATTCAGAAGGATTTATGAACATGTCTCGCCGTATCGTTATGGCGGTTGGCTTGAGTATGGTGCTGGTTACCCCCCAATCGTTCGCAGCACAGGAGAGTGGAAAGGTCAGTGTTGTCGATTCAGGCAAAATCCTGCAGCAATTGCCTGAAACAAAACAGGCTGAAGCCACCTTGCAGGCAACCGCCGCTCCATTTCAGAAAGAACTTGATCGCATGAACCAGGATTATCAGAAAGCAATCGCAGCATATCGCCAACAGGCGGGCTCTTTGACAAAACCTGCAAGAGACCTGAGGGAAAAGGAGATTGGAGCCAAAGGTCAGGCTATAGAGAAATACCAGTTGGAAAAATTTGGGCGTGGCGGTCTCTATGAAAAGAAACAGCAGGAACTGCTCATTCCAATCCGCCAGAAAGTATTGGCAGCCGTTGAGTCCGTAGCTCAATCTGAAGGAGTTGCCCTTGTTCTTGACAAAAATGCAGCCATTTATGTCAAGCCTGAAAACGATCTTACTTTCAAGGTGCTGAACCAGTTGAACATCAAGTAATTATCTATCTGATTTGAAAAGAGTTATCGTTCTTTTTCTGCACATGGTTTTGATTATGGCATCGGGGTGCGGCAATCCGGGCAAGGAGCGCCGCTCTCCCGTTACAGCCTTTATCGGTCTCAATCATCCCGTACAGGAGAGCTGGACGGTGAAGCTTGCCGTTACAAAATCAGGAATACAGCGCGAGGTCATAGACGCCGGGCACGGAGCCGAATACAGAACAAATTCCGGCACGGAGCAACATCTTGACCATGGCATCAGACTCACCCTCTTTGACAGCAACGGCAAAGCCAAAACGACCATAACGGCCGAAAAGGCATTGATTCATGACAATCAGGATATTGAGGCCGAGGGGAACGTTACCATCGCCTCCGAAGGCACCGTTATTACGACAGAATATGTGAAACGGAGCGCTAAAGATAAAATGATTCGTTCGAACCGGTTTGTTACGATCAGAAGAGCGAATGAAACCATTCGGGGAGAGGGCTTTGAAACCGATGAAGCCTTGAATAAGTACCGGATTTTCCGGGGAAGCGGAGAGACATTTAAAAAACAATAATGAAGGCGCATCAGTACCCATGAAATTACACATCCTGAAATCAAAAATCCACAACGCTATCGTAACCAGTGGTGATCTCGAATATGAAGGAAGCATCACCATTGACTCTGAGCTTCTTGAAATTGTCGATATGATTCCCAATGAAAAAGTTCTTGTTGTCAACAACAATAACGGTGAGCGGTTTGAAACCTACATTATCAAGGGCGCTCATGGCTCGCGGGAAATTCAGCTCAATGGCGCAGCAGCCCGATGCGCTTTGGTTGGCGATGAAATCATTATCATGACTTTTGCCGTTATGGAAGAGGCTGAGGCGCGAAACTTCAAACCCTTGGTTCTTATCGTCGACAAGGAAAACAACCCGAAAAGCCGCCATCATGTAGGTGAGCCTGATGAATCATTATCATGAGTGCCCTGCACCCGATACTTCCCACACTATTCAAGCAATATAATGGCACTTGCAATAATCATTATGGCCGCAGGAAAAGGTACCAGGATGCAGTCCGAGCTGCCAAAGGTACTCCATCAGGCCAATGGTCGTCCTCTTATCAACTATGTACTCGATACAGCGAAGTCTCTTGACCCCACCAAAACAGTGCTTATTGTCGGTCACCAGGCCGAGCTGGTCAAGGCGGCGACAGCACAGTACAGGGTATGCAGTGCACTTCAGGAACCACAACTCGGAACCGGTCATGCCATCATGCAGGCAGAAACCCATCTCAGTGACTTTAAGGGTGAAATTCTTATTCTCTCAGGAGATGCACCACTGGTCAATGCCGAAACACTGCAGGAGCTGATTGCTTTTCACCGTTCGAGAAATGGTGCCGCAACAGTCTTGACTGCAGAGCTTCATGATCCAACCGGATATGGACGGATTATTCGACAGGAAAAGAGTGATTGCGTTCTGAAAATTGTGGAACAGAAGGACGCCTCCAAAGAGGAGCTGGCCATCAGGGAGATCAATTCTGGTATTTACGTTTTCAATGCGCAACAGCTTTTTAAGGCGCTTGGACAAATCAATACGAACAATGCCCAGAAAGAGTACTATCTGACCGATGTTTTCGCCGTCTGCTTCCAGAACGGCCAGAGGGTGTATGCCTTCAAAACGGTGAATCCGGACGAAATTCTCGGCATCAACACCCCAGAACAACTCCTGGAGGCGGAGCAACTGCTGTTGCGCCTCTCGTGATGCAATGCCCCGACAATGCGGGATGAGGGTATGCTTATTTTCGGGTGCGGCGTGATTTTTGCGGTTCTCTCTCTTTGGCTGTTTTTTGATTCACTCCAGCAACAAGAGAATCCGGAGACGAACGATCAATATCAGCACTCTCCGAGTGTATGCCGCTCTCATGCATGGAATAGAACTCTACAAGATTGCCGTCGGGATCCATGACAAAAAAGGCTCTGCCCTCCCTGCGATGTGCTGGCCGAGTGACCATATGCACGCCGCAGTCATCAAGATAGAGCGCTGCAGCATCAACTTCAGCATCCGACGCAAGCCTGAATCCGAAGTGATCGACGCGAATATCCCTTGCTTCTGGCAAGCCGGCTGTTTCAGCCTTGACAAGCACAAGCAGATCCGAATTAATGCGCAAGTAGGTAATGTTCGCACCAACGCGGTGATCAAGCTTGAGACCAAGAACAGCGCCATAAAATTCTTCGGCCCTGCGCAGGTCATTGACGCGAAGGGTGATCTGGTTAATCCCCGTCAGTTTCATCATCTTCTTCAACTTGAACGATCTTTTTCTCTACCGGTTTTTCCACCGTGTAATTGTATTTATGCGCGAAGTAGTCTGCAACAGCCTTATGCGAAGACTTTTCACGAACTTCAAACTCAAGGCTGATCGCAACTTGTTCGGGAAAGACCTTGTCCGACTCAGATTCACTGCTCGGATTGCGAATCATCTCCTTGTAGGGCAGAAGCTTGTCTTCAAGTTCCGCGCGTTCCTCATCATGTAATCTTTTTGCTTTTTTTGAAATCGCAACCACCGTTTCGTACAGGTTCGAGTGCGCACTTCTCAACTGGTTCAGGTCAACAGGTTTAACCGACATTGCACTTTTTTTTACGTTTTTGAAAGAAATTTGCTGATCAGCTCCGTGACGGCCTCAACCGTTTTGCCGAGATTATCGTTCACGATCACCTCATCAAACCGGTCTGCATACTCGAGCTCCAGCCGGGCACGCTCAAGGCGTACCCTCATACTTTCCTCATCTTCACTTTCACGTCCTTTAAGCCTCTGCTGCAAAACCTCGATGCTCGGCGGCTTTAAAAAAAGCAGTAAAGAATTGTCAGGAAAAATCCGCTTCAGATTCAGAGCCCCCTTCACATCAAGATCAAGAAGCATATTGGTACCGCTGTCGATAACCTCCCGGGTTTTACCCAGCAAGGTACCGTAATGATTTCCAAAAAAGAATTCATGTTCAACAAAGCCACCCTGGCGGATCTTTTCCTCAAAATCCTCTTTCGTGAGAAAATAGTAGTTTATTCCCTCTTGCTCACCCGACCGCTTTTGCCGGGTTGTGGCTGATACCGAAAATCTGATATTGTGCAGACGCTCAAGCACCAGCTTGGCTATAGTGGACTTTCCCGTACCCGATGGAGCTGAAAACACAATAAGCTTTCCCTGCTGCTGCCGCTCTTCAACCATAGAATTACTCGATATTTTGCAGTTGCTCCCTGATTTTCTCAAGATCTTCCTTGATCTGGACTATTTTCTGGGAAATCTCTGCATTCTGTGATTTTGATGCAATGGTATTGGCTTCGCGCAACTGCTCCTGAAGCAGAAAATTGAGCTTTCTTCCTGTTCCACTTTCATCGTTCTGCAACTCTTCAAGAAAAAATTTGTTATGACTGGCAAAGCGAGTCAGCTCCTCGGTAATGTCGAGCTTGTCGGCTGCAAGAACCAGCTCCATTTCAAGGCGATCGCGACTGTATGCCAAATCTTTACCGGCCACGGCCTCCACCTTTGCGGCAAGCCTCTTTCGTACCGCTTCAAGATTATCAGAGGCAAGGGTAGCAACAAGCGCAAGTGTACGCTCAATTTCAACAATTCTTCTGACAAAATCGACTGAAAGCTCCTCTCCCTCCCGACGCCGCATTGCCTTGAGACGCTCAATTGCCACCTGCAGAAGATTTTTGACAAACGGCCAATGCTCATCAACATGCTCAAGTGATGATGCACCATTGTCAAATATTTCAGGAAACCGGAGCAGATGCTCAAGAAGCAGAGGAGCATCAACAGCAGCTTCGCGCCTGAGGTTGTCGAGCAACTCTTTATAGGCTTTTACCTTCGGTAGGTTGATACTGACAGAGATGGGCTGTACATCATCGAGCTGAATTTGAATAAAAGCTGCGATTTTACCCCTCTGAAAATGGGCACGGATCAGTTCCCTGACCTCAAGCTCAAAAGAGAGTAACTGACGGGGAAGCTTGACACTGATTTCAGCGAAGCGGTTATTGACTGACCGCAACTCTACAAGAGTCCGGACACCGCTTTCAACTGACTCTGCGCTGCCATATCCGGTCATGCTTTCCAACATAGTATTTCCTGCTCTGCATTCTTGTTAAAAGGATAACCTGCAGAGCCCAGGCTCTGCAGAGATCGGGGCAAAAATAATCCAGATTGCCCTCTTACTTGCGAAGCTCAAGTTCAGCAATCACTTTACGATAACGGTCGATATCGACGTTTTTCACATAATTCAGCATTTTCTTGCGTTTTGCTACAAGCATCAGCAATCCACGGCGGGAGTGCTTGTCTTTTGGATGCGACTGCAAGTGACCGGTAAGATCACTGATTCTGCGAGTATATAACGCAACCTGAACCTCGGATTTTCCGGTATTCTTTTCTGAAGCGCCGAACTGCTTGATAACTTCCGCTTTAAACTCTTTTGTCAGGCTCATATCTCTTCGTTTGTTATGTTAAATCGGTTGACCTTCAATATAATATTATTAGCAATACAACTCCACCGTTTTTTTATCTTTTTCGAGCTGCATTTTCAGCTCTTCGAGTGA
>CAINOO010000321.1 GCA_903851535.1 uncultured Chlorobiaceae bacterium
AATCTGGAAGAGCAGGTCTTCCGGTGTACGGTCGGGTTTGATGTTGTCAACGGCATTGAAAAGCTCCTCCTGTTTGACGGCATCGGGGGTGTAATAGACCTCGGCCATGTTGGATGAGTCGATTTTGAGGACGCGGAAGCCGGTGTCGATTATTGTAGGGGCGTATTGCAAGACGCCCTGACCTGTTGTGGTTTGTTCTTTTTCATCCTTGATTTTCTTTCCTGCACGCCTGATACGCTCTTTGCTGATTTCAGCGATGGTTTTGTAGCCCGCTTTGAATGCTTCGGATTGTTCATTGCAGAGTTCCGGCAACTGAACCATAATGAATTTGCGGTTGCCGCCATCGTCAGCGTTGAGTTGCATGACTGCATGGGCGGTGGTGGATGAGCCTGCGAAAAAGTCGAGGATGATGTCGTCAGTTTTTTTTACAGACACCATTAGCATCTGCTTGATTAAGCTTACTGGTTTTGGAGTATCAAAGGGTGCCTTAGAGTTAAAAAGAGCCTTCAATTCCTTGTTAGCAGCATCGTTATGGCCCACTTCTTGAAAAGTCCACCACGTATTAGGAACACGCCCCTGTTGAACTTCATTCAAATACCGCTTTAACTGCGGAGCGCCTGTGCCATCTTTACCAAAAAAGATTCGATTTTCTTTTAACCAAACGTCCATTGTACCTCTACTTGCACGCCAACAGCTACCTTGTGGCGGCAAAAACTCTTCACCTGTATTAGGATTAATTATCGGATAAACAGCGGACTGCGAGAATGATTTAACAAGCAAATTATCTGATCGCCAAAGACCACGCCCATCAACTTCATCATTTTTATATGGTTTATTTTGCTCATCTGTTCTTGGGAGAAGTAATCGGTCAAAAAGAATACTTTTTTGATAGACAATGATATGATCATGTAAGTTTGAAAAACCTTTCGCATCGTTTGTAGCGGCATACTTCTTTTGCCAAACAATATTTGCCAAGAAATTCTGTTCTCCCAGAATTTCGTCACATACTTTTCGCAGATTATGCACTTCGCCATCATCAATACTGATAAAAATCACCCCATCATCTCTCAACAGATTCCTCGCCAATTTCAATCTTGGGTATATCATTGAAAGCCAGTCTGAATGAAAGCGCCCATTCGACTCCGTATTGGCAATAAGCCGATTGCCCTCCTCATCTTTCTGGTTTGAGCGCAGCAAAAATTCATCGGTGTTTTCCGCAAAATCATCCTCGTAGATGAAGTCATTGCCGGTGTTATACGGCGGGTCGATGTAGATCATCTTGACCTTGCCGAGGTAGGTCTCCTGCAGGAGCTTCAGGGCATCCAGATTGTCGCCCTCAATAAAAAGATTTTTCGTGGTATCAAAATCAACACTCTCTTCACGGCAGGGACGAAGGGTCTTGGCAATCGGAGCATTTGCTGTCAACAGCGCTTCGCGTTTCCCCGGCCAGTTAAGGTGATAGCGCTCCTGCGGCCCTTCGACAATAGAGTCACTCAACTCCTGTTTGAGCTGATCAAAATCGACAGCCAGCTTCAGTGTACCATGTTCATCATGCGCTTCAGTAACACAG
>CAINOO010000322.1 GCA_903851535.1 uncultured Chlorobiaceae bacterium
CGGCATATATTTTACTTATGGCGACCGTTGCTCAGAGACCCAAAAGATTGCATAAAAAGGCAAAAGAGCTTGCGGTTTCTACGAAATCGAAAGAATCTCCTCTTCGAGCAACTGCTGGTTATAGAGTTCGGCGTAGAGGTGTTGCCTGGCGAGCAGCTCTTCGTGGGTGCCGCTTTCAACAATCTCTCCCTCTTTGAGTACCACAATGCGGTCGCAGTTTTTTACCGTCGAAATCCTGTGGCTGATGAGCAGGATGGTGGTGTCGGGGAGCTTTTGCAGGAGCGCCTCAAAAATGCGTGCTTCGGTGTCGGTATCAACGGCTGAAAGGGCGTCGTCAAGCACAAGGAGGCTGGGTTTCCACGCAATGGCGCGGGCAATGCAGGCTCTCTGTTTTTGACCCCCGGAGAGGTTGATCCCTTTTTCGCCAAGCATGGTCTCAAAGCCGTCGGGGAAATCATCCACATCATCGTAGAGCATAGCAATCCGGCTTGCTTCAATCACCGCATCGACCTCTTCATCCCGGCTGCCCCAGTTGATGTTGTGGGCAATGGTGTCGGAAAAGAGAAAGTTGACCTGGGGGACAAAGCCGATACGCTCTCGCAGGGTTTTGAGCGGAAAGCTCCGAATGTCGCGACCATCAAGCAGTATGGCGCCTTCGACGGTCTCATAGAGTCTTGGAATCAGGTTGACCAGTGTTGTTTTGCCAGAGCCTGTTGAGCCGACGATGGCCACTTTTGAG
Organism: uncultured Chlorobiaceae bacterium; assembly: GCA_903851535.1. GTDB lineage: Bacteria > Bacteroidota > Chlorobiia > Chlorobiales > Chlorobiaceae > Chlorobium. Next base: position 740 of record CAINOO010000322.1, read on the forward strand.
CCTGGAGCAATATCGAGTGTGATATTTTTCAGAACAGGATTTTTTTCCTGTCCCGGGTAGTGAAAGCGCACATTGCGGAAGGAGAGCGTTCCACTCAAGCGTTCTGCGCCTTGCTCCTCCTCGCACGCGTCACTATCTGGTTTGGCATTGAAAATTTCGTTCAGGCGAATCTGGGCGGAGGAGGCTCTCTGGACAATACTGGTGACCCATCCGATGGAGATGATCGGCCAGCTCAGCATGGAGACATAGACAATAAATTGTGCAATGCCCCCGACGCTCATGCTTCCATTCATGACGTTTATGCCGCCGACCCAGACAACCGGGATGAGTGAGAAGGCGGTCATGGAGGTCAAAAAGGCAAAAAAGAGGGCCTGGAGTTTTCCGAGGGAGAGGTTTTTGCGGTAGTACTCTTTGTTAAGGAGCTCAAACCGGTTGATTTCGAAGGATTCCCGGGTATAGCTTTTCACGACACGGATCCCGGAGAGGTTCTCCTGTACCAGGTTGGTTATTCCGGCGTAGCTCTCCTGAATGCTTTTTGAGCGTTTTTGCATGGAGCTGCCGATTTTATAGACCGAGTAACTTAACAAAGGGGCGGGCAGCAGGGCAAAGAGGGTCAATTTCGGGGAGATAGCTATCATGGCTATCAAGGCAAAAAAGAGCCGGAAGAAGGTGTTGAGGGAGTACATGATGCCGGGCCCGAGGAACTCCCTGATGGCATTGAGGTCGTTGGTGCCTCTTGAGATGAGATCGCCGGTTGAGGTGGTGTTGTAAAATCGGCGGGGAAGTTTCTGTAGATGTTGGTAATAGTCATTTTTCAGGTCATATTCTATATGTCGTGAGGCGACAATGATATTCTGGCGCACAAGAAAGAGAAAATAACCGCTCAGAAGGGCGAAGAGGACGTAGAGGCCGGTATCGCGCAGAACGCTCGAAAGCTCGAAATGCCGGTTCATGGTGTCGATGGCCAGTCCGATATACTTTGGCGCAATGACAGCAAAAAGGTTGGTCAGAATAATAAAGAGAAAGCCTGACCAGAGATTTTTTTTATACCTTAAAAGATAAGGTTTAAGGCTGATAAGATTTTTCATCCGTCATAAGTTTTTGAAGTGACGGTTGTAATGTATAACAAGAACAGGGAAAACAAAATTTCACCCTTATTTCAGCTCCTCTTATGGCATTTGATGCAGCAAAAAACTACTACTCGATTGGCGAGGTTGCCAAAATCGCCGGTGTTCCAGCCTACCTGCTCCGGTATTGGGAAGGCTTTTTCACTGAACTGACTCCAGCGAGGGATACCAGGGGGAACCGTCGGTATACCAACCGTGATATTGCCATGCTGCTGAATATCAAGGAGCTGGTCTATGAAAAAGGGTACAAGCTGGGGAAAGCGAGTGAAATTGTCAGGGGAGTCCTTAAAAGCAGCGAAACCGATCACAAAACCACTGAAATTCTCAAACTGCAGAGACAGATCGGCCATGAGAAGAATCGCCACGGAGTGGTTGACGAACGGCGGATAGTGCTTCTGAAAGAGATCAAAGAGGAGATTGAGGATATCTTGCAGTTGATGGGCTGAAAGAGAAAAACCGGCTCTTCACCGGTTTTTCTACTCTCATCATTACGATTGCTTACTGAGCGTAAAGCACTTCAAACTGTCCGGTACCACCCTTGCAGACATGCTCAACCCAGCGGCCATAAGCACCACCGCTCCAGCGATACTCTTCAAGGTTCTGTGAACGGAACTGAGGTGCAGCATAGCGGACTTTGTATCCTTTTGGCAGAACAATTTTCAACTGGGCATCGACGGTAAAGTCGTTCAGCTTTCCTACCATGCCGTGGTGTACCAGCGGAATGAGGGGATGGTTCAAAATTCTACGCAGACCACCGCCGGCATCAACCGATACGCCAGGGAAGTCGCCATCAACCTTCACTTCAATACCCTGTGAGTCCGAACGGAATCCAGCCTCTACTGATGCTGGTCTGTTCAGTTTGTCTGCAGGGAAGAGTTCTGCCCAGCGTGCAATAGAGTCAACGATACCGGAACCGCCGTGAGAGAAACGCCATCTCGTCACGCCAACAGGTCCTTTGTCTCCACTCTGTGTACCGATGCTGTTGACCTCGATTTTTGAAATTCTCTGTCCGCCTTCATTTAGTGCAGTGAAAGCCGGACCAATAAACCAGAACTCGCGAATCCAGTCATTGAATGCACCGTTCGACTGCAATGACTGCAGTGTGCCTTCCCATGTGTCGATAACATCGGGATTGTCGAGGGGTACCTTCATGATAATGTCATGGAACTGACGTCCCTGCATGTAGATCGGGTTCGGCACATTTCTTTTGACTGCGTCTGAGCGGTAGTAGAAAAGGTTTACAACGGAGCCCTCAAAGGAGAATGAGTGCGAGAAGTCGCCAACGGTAACCGATCCTTCACCGACGCAGATTCTTC
>CAINOO010000323.1 GCA_903851535.1 uncultured Chlorobiaceae bacterium
AACAACAACAACAATGTGGGTTTTCGAGTGATTCGTTCCAATCATGCCCGTTCCAATGCGCCAAAAAGCCCATTCTGATGCCGTTTTTTCAAGGAAGAGCGGACAGTTTTTGGGCATGACATCGGGCTCTTTTTCCTGAGGCACGTCGCCATCCTTCTGGGTGGGGCGAGCACAAACAGAACAGACAAAACAGGCTGCTTGAGTAAGCAATTGAAAAAGCGGCCTGTTTTTTTCTTGCCAACGCCATGAAAACCAGCAAAAACCTTTTTCAGGGGATCGTTGCTTTCGACAATGTGCTCTCGGCAGCCCGACACGCGGCAAAAGGGAAGCGTGAAGAGGCATCGGTATTGCGGTTCTATCACCATTTCGAAGACAACATCAGGCAGACTCTTTCAGGGTGGTTTGGCCATGCGCGTCGGGCCGATACCCGCAATTTGCTGCGGTTGATTTCTGTAAGGATATGGAGTGGTAAATAGAAGATTTTGCGATCTATCATCCTTGCCGATAAAGGAACGATTACCTGATGCATTTTCCAGAAAATGAAAACAATATTCGTCAGTTGGAAATATTCCTCTCCTCATAAGTGTTTAGAGCAGGGAAATGCTTATACTTTATACGCTATTCTACGATATAAACAGCACCGATCATGATTGCGACAGGAACGACAGAGTTACGCAAGAACCACGGAAAATACCAGGACATGCCGGAGAAGTAGTATCATGCCTATACTTTCAATGTTTTACGGTGTTGTGGTGTATATGTATTTTTATGATTCCCAGGAGCATCACGCACCACATTTTCATGCTGAATATGCTGAATTTACGGCTGTAATTGCTATTGAAAGCGGTGACGTGCTTGAAGGCGATTTGCCACGCAACAAGATGAAATTGGTGCAAGCCTGGCTGGAGATTCATCGTGATGAGATTATGGCCGACTGGAGTTTGGCTGTGCGTGGGCTCCCGGTGCAAAAAATAAAACCACTTGAATGAGTAACGCGATATGAATAAAGTGATTAAAGCTACTCCACTGCCTGGTGGCTATGTACAGGTTGAATTACAGGATGGCCGATGCGGCGAGTTTGATGTCAATCCATATATGACTTCTGACTTTTTTTTACCGTTGAAAAATGAAGCCTATTTTCAAAAGGTGGCTTTGTTTTTTTCCGGTATCGGTTGGCCAGATGGGCAAGACCTGGGGCCCGACACGGTGGCAGCCCATTTAAGAGTTAGCCAATCGTTGGTACATTGATTCATGGTGCGTGTTATCGGTACATGGCATGGCGCGAGGCCGTTATGCCTGTTAATTCCACTAACCGGGTATTTGCCATAAAAGCCTGTATTTCCTGAGGGTTGGGAGGTTAGCCGGGAAAGCATTCGAGGCTTGAGGTGATGCGTTTTGTTTTTCAGCATCACCCCTTGCTGCTGGTTATTGGTGATCCTGGTTCGGGAAAAACAACCCTCCTCAAATACTATGCGCTCTCCTGTCTCGACAACTGTCGGTACAAGGAGTTCGGGTTCAGCTAACCGGTCAATGTTTTTTTCCTTCCGTTGCGAGAACTCCGAAAGGGTGATAGCGTCTACGCCTCGTTGCCTGCCGCTCTCTCTGCGTGGTGTGAAAAAAATTATCTTGTGCTCCAGGAGAGGCTCTTTTCCTGCTGGCTTGAGGAGCCCTCAACGCTTGTGCTTCTTGATGGTCTGGATGAAATCAGTGATGTTCAGGAGCGGATTGCCGTTACATAGAACGGTTGCTGCGTGAGGCAAAGAAGATCAAGGGATTCAGTGACTACCTGGGGAAAAAGGAATCGCTTGCCGAACGTTTCACTTCATACAGGGATGATGACAAACGCTTCAACAAGGATGATCAGCCGGTTGTTGCGGTAAGCTGGTATGCCGCTCAAGCCTCTTCCTGAAAATCTGATCCTCTGATATCTGGAAATCTGAAAAAAAAAGCTCACTCGACAGGGAAAAGAATCTTCTCCCACTCAAACTTGCTGACTTTTCGTGCCCCGGGGTCAAAGACGATGCCAATCAGATAGCGCTCACCTCCGTATTTCTCGTAATATTTCATTTTTTTGATCTGCTCAAGGGGCTCCTTGTCGGTCACCTTGAACTCAAACAGGAAGGTTCTTCCTTCGGCCTTCAGCGTCAGGTCAATTCGCCCCTTGTTGCTCACATCTTCGGCGATGATATCGAGGCCGAGACTGGCAAAATAGGCATAGAGCACGCTGGCGTAAAAGCCTTCATAACTCTCGATGGCGTTGTTGGTGAAGTTGTTGTAGGCGATGCTTGCAAAAAGGCGATGGATAACGGGTTCCAGGCGCTCAACATCCCCGGTGTTGATGATATCAAACAACTCATGGCGGATTGGCTCTTTTTGTGAACCGCTGGCCATCATGGACTGCAAAATATAGTTATTGAAACTGATCTGCACCTCTTTGTTGGGAAATCCCAACTCGTAGCCAACTCCCATTGCTGACTGTCTCAGGCGCATGATGGTCAGATAACCGGTCTGAAACATAAGCGTTTCAAGATTGAGCGCCTCAAGGTCAAAGCTGTTGAGCAGAGATTCCTCTGCCTGCAAGCCATTAAAATTGGGGATAAAATAGTTGTTCTTTTTGATGAGCTCAATCAGAAACCGGGGTGTCCCTGTTTCGAACCAATAGTTTTTGAACATCTTGTGGTTCTTGATAAAGAGCAGGATATCGTAGGGGTTATAGACCTTCTCACCCAAAAAGTTATACCCGTTGTACCACCGTTTGACCTGTTCCCTGTCGACACCCTCAAGATAGGGAGCAAAAGCAGTTTCCACATCAAGCTGGGTGTAACCGCAGACGGTGCCATAGTCTGCATTGAGGCTGATATCTTCGAGATTGTTCAGGCCGCTGAAGAGCGACACCTTCGAAAATTTGCTCACACCGGTGAGAAAGGCGAAGCGCAGATACTCGTCGTTCTCCTTGATTTTGGTATAAAAGTCGCGCATTCCGTCGCGGATGGCAAGTGCCTGAGGGATATGCTCAATATTGTCCAAAATGGGCTTATCGTACTCGTCAACGAGAATGACAACCTTCTGCTGATACTTCTGAAATGCTTTTTTGATTAATTCTGCGAAAAAGTATTGTGCTTTTGACTTGTTTTCGCACTTCAGCCCAAGTCGCTCTTCATTGGATGTGAGGATGTGCAACAAATCCTCCTCAAGATCGGCCTTTGAGTGAACCCCGCCACTGAAACTGATTTTGATGACGGGATACGGTACCTCCCAGTTCCAGTGCTCCTCAATGAGCAACCCCCTGAAAAGCTCCCGGTTGCCCTCAAAAATATTTTTCAGCGTATCGAGAAAGAGGCTTTTACCGAAACGTCGTGGACGTGCAAGAAAGACATAGCGATAATTGTCGATCAGGCTACGGGCAATCTCTGTTTTGTCGATGTAGAGATAATCATCCTCAATGATTGTGCGGAAGGTCTGTATTCCTACTGGCAGTTTTTGCATGGCAGGCACCCTTACTGTGAAACGTGAACCATCATGAGTCTCTCTTTGCTTGCAATCTCCAGCGAATATACACAGAAAGTGATTGCATCTGCAATGGAGTTCCCCGCTCATCAATTCGCTCTTTTCTCCTCTTCCCGAGGAAAGCCTCTTGCCGCAAGGAGCTTGTCATGTTTGTGGTATATTACGTCTTCATGTATCCATGTTTTTTGGCGACTAAAAGTTTGTATGGCAGTTGCCAGCCATGTGCCAAAATTTTCAGGCCAAACCTCAAGCCGCAGGTGCATGGTTTCGTTGCCTGGAACATCAATGTCGAGGAGAGTATGAGAAAAGCCACCACTGAATTTTCGCCGGATGAGCTACTGATTTTTATCGGGCACAGTGACGACGCTTCGGCGGAAGTTGAGGCAATACTGTCGTTGAAGCGGGAGATTGACAGGGCGTTTGGGGAATTTCTGAAAGTTAATTCCCATCGTTCACCTTTTCGTCGGTGGGACTTTTGGGAGTGGCATGAAGATGCATTAACCATCTCTGGCGGTCAGGAAGTGGTTGTCAGAGATGCTCTCGATCATGCACGAATTGCCATCTTTGTTTTTAAGGATCGGGTTGGAACGGTTACCTGGCAGGAGCTGGAAGAGGTGAGAGAGCGCAGCCGGTGTGAGCGTCTGCATATCCTCTCCTTTTTTCCGGAGAAGATGCCTGATCATGGCAAGTTTCTCACCGTCCAGGCACAACTGCAGGCTTACCGTGATTGGACGGCACTGCTTGAACGTCAGGAGAAGTTGACCAGCGATTGGACAGGTGCGGATTCCTGTTCAGTGACACCATGTCCACCCTATCAGGGTCTTGCAGAGCTGAAAAACAGTGTGCTTCAAAAAGTGCGGGCTGCGATGGCCGATATTTTTGCGATCGACTCTCCAGGGTATCGTTCGGAGCCTTTGGCGCGG
>CAINOO010000324.1 GCA_903851535.1 uncultured Chlorobiaceae bacterium
ATCAGCAAGAACTGATTACAAGTCATTCCACGGTCTTGGCAGAATCAATAATAGTCATCCTCCCGCTGGTGACGAACGGCAAGAATAGTTACGGTAGATTGATCCTCGATTTCGAAAAGGGCGACATAACCCGAGTTTCCGAATGAAACAAGGAGTTCCCGAAGCAGCGGATTTTCCGGGATGGCTTTGCGGCAACTGAATGGAAATTCCCTTAAAAAGTCGAAACCTTTCGACAGTGCATTGAGCGCCTTTTCCGCTGCATACAGATCCTTTTCCAGAAGAAATGCATAGAGCCCCGCAAGATCCTCTTTCGCTTCGGGGGTAAAGCGGACAGTGAATGTCACCGCACCTTCTTTTTTGCTTCGATGAGCATTTTCTGAAGCTGGCCCATAACAACGTGCGCATCCTCATACTCTCCGGTGCTGCGGGCACGCTCCCCCGACGCAAGCCCACGGACAATGAACTCCTTATGACTAAGCCGACGTTCGATGTTCGCCCGAAGCGATGCCTCAATAAATGAAGAGAGGGTTTCACCCTGCTGCAAAACCTCTTCAGCCGCCTTGCGAAGCACAGGCTCAACGCGGAGCGACGGTAATGATGCGCTTTTCATAATTTCTTTTTGTAATAACGATTGCGTTGCAAATGCGATACAATATACATATACCTTACAGGAAATCCGCAAACGCTTCATCCATTCTGTTGCACAACGCACTACAGAAACGGTTTAAGGAAAAAATAGTAAGTTCGGAAACAAGTTGTATAGAAAAAAAATCAGCAAATAGTCCATCCCTTTGAAATATTATGAGCATAACAACCACTCCCAATAGTGAGACCCCACTCAACACTGAAAACATAAAGGATTCTTCCTTGCCCCGCATCATCTTTCTGCACGGCTTTCTTGGATCGGGCAGCGACTGGGTTCCAATTGCCCGGGAGCTTGAAAATGAGTACTGCTGCATTCTGGTTGACCTGCCTGGGCACGGAGAGAGCGATATAGAGGCAAACGGCAACCCTGACCTCTTTTTTACGAAAACCGTTGATGCGATTGCAATGGAACTGAGCCGTACGGCAGCTCCCGAACCCTGCTTTCTTGTCGGCTACTCCATGGGCGGGCGTATCGCGCTCTCCCTGCTGCTGCGCCATCCGGAACTCTTTGCCAAAGCGATTATCCTCTCCGCATCTCCAGGGCTGGCAACAGAAAAGGAGCGCCTCAGCCGCCGGGAGAGCGACGAGGGTATAGCTCGAAAGATTGAAAAAAACTTTGCGGGATTCATTCAGGCATGGTATGAGCAGCCGCTTTTTGCCTCGCTCAAAAATCACCCTGTATTCAAAGAGGTCGAGAGTGAGCGGAAAATCAACAATCCCTCGAACCTTGCCCTTGCATTAAGGCTCCTTGGAACGGGACAGCAACCTTCGCTATGGGATGAACTGCAACAAAACAAAGTGCCCATCCAATTTTTTGCAGGGGAAAAAGACCTGAAATTCGTTGAGATTGGGCGTCAAATGGTTAATTTATGCACTGAATCAACGCTTGAGATTTTTTCCGGCTGCGGTCACACGCTGCACCTTGAAAACCGGGTGCTCTTTGTTGAGCGCCTGATACAATTTTTCAACAAGCATCAACTATCCTGATATGAGCGCTGTACAGTGGATACAAGAAGGTGACTTTACCGACATCCTCTACCATAAGTCGGAAGGCATTGCAAAAATCACCATCAACCGCCCGGAAGTGCGCAATGCGTTCCGCCCCCAGACGGTTGACGAGATGATCGAGGCCCTTCAAGACGCAAGAAACGACAGTTCAATTGGGGTTGTCATTCTCACGGGCCAGGGCGATAAGGCTTTTTGCTCGGGCGGCGACCAGAAAATCAGGGGAAACGCCGGTTATGCTGACGGCAAAGGGGTCAACAAGCTCAATGTCCTCGATTTCCAGCGCGATATCCGCACCTGTCCGAAACCGGTCATTGCCATGGTTGCCGGTTACTCCATCGGCGGCGGCCACGTTCTCCACATGCTCTGCGACCTCACCATTGCAGCCGAAAATGCCATCTTTGGCCAAACCGGCCCCAGGGTCGGTTCATTTGACGGCGGATGGGGAGCAAGTTACATGGCCCGGCTTGTCGGCCAGAAAAAGGCACGCGAAATATGGTTCCTCTGCCGCCAGTACAATGCCGCAGAAGCGCTGGCAATGGGACTGGTGAACACCGTTGTGCCCCTTGAGCGGCTCGAAGAAGAGACCGTCCAGTGGTGTCGGGAAATTCTTGCCAACTCTCCGCTGGCCATCCGCTGCCTGAAATCGGCCCTCAATGCCGACTGTGATGGCCAGTCCGGCTTGCAGGAACTTGCTGGCAATGCCACCATGCTCTACTATATGAGTGAAGAGGGGCAGGAGGGCCGCAACGCCTTTGTCGAAAAGCGGAAGCCTGATTTCGGCAAATTCCCCAAGAGACCTTGAACGCGTCGCATATTGTTCTCTACCGGTATGCCATCCCTTTTACTGAACCCATATTCGTAAAAGGGCAGCGGATTGTGCAACGGGAAGGCATTGTTCTTGCACTGAAAAGTCGGGGAGAGGGGCATATAGCCTATGGTGAAATTGCTCCTCTTCCGGGCCTGCACCGCGAAACGCTGCAATTAGCCGAGGCGCAACTTGTAGAGGTACTGGCAAAGCACGATTTTGCCGCTCCCGGCATTCTGCCCGAAAGGCTCTACCCCTCGGTTCGCACCGGCCTGGAGATGGCGATGATCAATCTTGATGCCACCATAGCAGGCTCCCTTCCCGCTTTTGCCGGTACAGGGCCTGCCGCCAGCCAGGTTCCACTCAATGCCCTGCTCTTCGGCGATACAACGCTGGTCATGCAGCGGGCAGAGGAGTATTTCAAACTTGGATACCGCACCTTCAAGCTCAAAGTCACGGCGAGTGCTACCGAGGGTGCCATCAAAAGCATCAATGCCCTGCACCGCACCTTCGGCGGACGTATCGAGTTGCGGCTTGACGCCAACCAGTCGCTCTCGCTTGACGAAGCTCTCGATTTTGCGCAACACCTTCCGCAGGGAAGCATAGCCTATATCGAAGAGCCATTACAAGAGGCCGAGCTGATCGGCGAGTTTTGGGCAAAAACAACGATCCCCTCAGCGCTCGACGAAACGCTCTGGCAAAATCCGGAACTGCTCTACAAGATTCCTGAAGCATCGCTTGCTGCGCTGATACTCAAACCAAATCGGCTGGGCGGAATCTCTGCCGCACTGCGCTTCGCCCGCTATGCAAGGGAACACAATCTGCTTGCGGTGTTCAGCTCAGCGTTCGAGAGCGGCATCAGTCTGAGCTTCTACGCATGGCTGGCAGCATCAACCGCCTCAAAACCAGCCGCCTGCGGGCTCGACACCTACCGTTACCTGAAGCATGACCTGATCGAAACAGCATTTGGAGCCAAAAACGCCCTGCTCGACAGCCACAAAATCTACCGGGAAGGGATGAAGGTCAATCAGAGAAGTCTCAAGCGCACTTCGCTATGGACGTTATAGCCCAAGCTGCCAAACTTTTCGGCAACTCGCCCATGCTGAGGAGGGCTGGCACTACCCTCTCGTTCATTGAGTGCAACAAAAGGGCTGAAGAGATTGCAAATCGTCTCGTCGGCATGGGAGTTCGTGCCGGAGATACTGTCGCCATTGTTGCGCCAAACACGCCAGAGCTGGCCATGCTTCTCCTCGGACTGCTGAAAGCGGGCATGATTGCCGCGCCACTCAACAATCGCTTTCCTGAACACCTGCTCAGCAACACCATTGATAAACTCCAGCCAAACCTGATCGTGACCTCCGGCACAACAACGCTGCCGGGCAGCATCAGGATTGGTGAACTGGTTGATAATGATTGGTACAAAGAGTGCGGCCCGACCCTTGAGGAGAGCGCAAACCAAAAGTTTGGAACCGTAGACGCAATGCAACGCCCCGTCACCATTATCCACACTTCAGCAAGCTCGGGTGTTGCAAAATCGGCTGTACATAGTTTTGCCAACCACTGGTACAACGCACTCGGTTCCAATGAAAATATCCCTTTCGGTGCAGGCGATTGCTGGCTTCTCTCCCTTCCGCTCTTCCACATCGGCGGCTACTCGCTCCTTTTCCGTTCGCTCCTCTCCGGCGGTGCACTTGCTCTCGCAGAGCCGGATGAATCGCTCGGCCAGTCGCTGCAAAACTTTCCGCTCACCCACCTCTCCCTGGTACCCACGCAGCTTTACCGCCTGCTTGCCAGCCACAAAAGCACGGCCCTGCTGCGCAAACTGAAGGCCGTTCTGCTCGGCGGGAGTGCCGCGCCAAAATCGCTGATTGAGTGTGCTCTCCGCGAGGGTATCCCCCTCTATCTGAGTTACGGCTCAACCGAGATGGGCTCACAGATTGCAACCACCCCTGCACCGATAACCTCCACCCAGCAAAACAGCGGAAAGCTCCTCCCGTACCGGGAGCTGAGTGTCGCCAAGGATGGGGAATTGCTGGTCAAAGGGCCCTGCCTGTTTCAGGGATACCTGCGAGATGGACTTATTCAGCCTCAAACAGACAATGATGGGTGGTTCCATACTTCGGATATCGGCACCCTCTCCGCCAAAAACGAAGTCACCATCCTTGGCCGCAAGGACAACATGTTCATCTCAGGAGGCGAAAACATTCACCCCGAAGAGATCGAAAGAGCGCTGATGATGATAGAGGGGATACTCGAAGCCCTTGTGGTACCGGTATCTGACGATGAATATGGCCAGCGTCCGGTCGCCTTTATCCAGAGCGTTGAGACAGAAAAACCCGATGAGCAGACGATCATTGAGGCGATGCAGGGAATAGTGGGAAAACTGAAAACTCCCATCCGCTGTTTCCCCGTCAGGCAATGGGTAACCCTGCCGGGCTCGCAAAAGAGCGACCGGGCATGGTACCAAAAAGAGGCCTCAGCCCCGCCGCGCCTTTCTCTTGAGCCGTAAAACAGCCCAGGAACCACCAAAACCGGCTATCAGTGCATAAAAGGCGCCAAACACAACCGTGTTCATCAGCAGATCAGTAAAGGTTAACTCTGCCGGTGCAAGGACAAGTTTTTTGGCCTCAACCAGCGCTTGCATCTGCTCCTGAAGCTCCGGCTTTCCCTTTGCCACACCAAGCATCCAGTCAATCACAAAGAGAAAGCTCTCCATCCCCGGAGTATAATTGATGAACCGAATAAGAAGAAAGCTGACTATCACAGAGAGTATTCCTCCGAGCATACCAGTAATGCTTCCCAGAGCAAACGCTTCACTGTAGGCCAATCGCACCTGGAAGCGCATGATGGTTTGATGGAGCGCAACCGCTCCTGCCACAAAAATCCCGATTGGAAGAAGAATATTGAGCAGGGTGAGGTAGGGCACCGTTGTTGTAACGAGAATAATGGCC
>CAINOO010000325.1 GCA_903851535.1 uncultured Chlorobiaceae bacterium
AAGAACAACGTCTTCATTTTTGCTGTACATTCAGGAACAACCGTACCGGATTATAACGCGGAATATCCGCTGCCAGAGAATAGAAATTCAAATTGAATACCATGCAAAATCCTTTGCTTCTTGTTGTCGAAGATGACCAGAACCTTGCAAAACTGCTTGAATATAATCTCAATCGCGCTGGCTATAGATGTCATCTTTCCGGTACAGCCGAAGATGGGCTTGAGCAGCTCGCACAAAAAAGCTTTGACCTTGTGCTGCTTGATGTGATGCTGCCAGGAATGGACGGCTTTGAGCTCTGCCGGAAAATAAGGCAGCACCAACGATACAAGGATCTGCCCATCGTCATGGTGACTGCCAAGGGAGAAGAGATCGACCGGATTCTCGGCTTTGAACTTGGTATTGATGACTATGTGGTAAAACCCTTCAGCCCTCGTGAGCTGACCCTGCGCATAAGGGCAATCCTCAAGCGGGATCACCGACAGGGCGGAAAAACGGAAGAGTTACTCAAGGCTGGTGCACTTGAAATCGATCTGACGCGCCACATTGCCACACTGGAAGGCAAAGAACTGGTGGTGACACTGATGGAATTCAAGCTTCTCGTTGCCCTCCTCAAAAGAAAGGGGGAGGCGCAGTCGCGGGAGAGACTGCTCAGCGATGTCTGGGATATCGATAAAAGCATCAACACCAGAACCATTGACACACACATTACGAGAATTCGCGAAAAACTTGGAGAAACAGGCCAAATGATCAAAACCGTGCGGGGACTTGGCTACAAGTTTGAGGAAAAAGAGGGTGATGACCATGCAGGTTAAGCTCTCCATAAAGCTCGCCCTTGTTATCGGCATGATTATTTTTTTTTCCGTAGTCATCAGCTATTTCTCGATTGAGCACCGATTAACGGAAATATTGGTCACGGCAACAAAAAAAGAGCTTTACCGCGATCTTTTGCAGAGCAAACAGATGTTCGAAGAGGAAACCGGGGAATGGCAGGCAACCCGGCAAAGCGACGCATGGGTAGAGCGAATCGGCCGTGCGCTCGACATCAGGGTAACCCTTATTGATCTTCAGGGAAGGGTCATCGCCGACTCATCCATCCCCCCCGGCAAACTTTCCGCTGTAGAAAACCACTGGAAAAGGCCCGAAGTACAGGATGCCATGACAAAAGGGTACGGCGAAAGAACCCGGTACAGTCAAACTGTCAAAGAGCACATGCTCTATATGGCCCTCCCTGTCGGACTTCCAAAACCCTTCGCCATCCTTCGATTCGGCAAACCACTCTACGATATTGGGATGCTCGATACAGGAATTCAGAGAGAGATCGCTCAAGGAATCTTTCTGGCGCTCTTCTTCTCCCTTATCGCTGGTTTTCTGGCAGCATTTTTTCTGACCCGACCGCTCAGGATTCTTGCAAAAACCGCTCAAAAAAGAGTTCGAGGCGATTTTTCAGGCCACATTTCCCTTCAAGGCAAAGATGAATATGGCCTCATTGCCCGTGCATTCAATGTCATGACGGATGAAATCCAGCAACTGCGGCGCAGCGAAGAGTGGTTTCGTGCGGTTTTTTCCGGTATTCGTGAAGCAATAATTGTTACCGACGCGGCTGGCGATATCATTCTGGTCAATCCGGCAGCATCACGAATGTTCCGAATCGACGGCACTATGTTCAAATCACGCCCGCTCCACCATCTTTCCGACAGCAAGCTTCAGGAGCTGTTTGCGAAAGTGCACAGCACACGCATGGCCCTTCGCAAAGAGGAGATGACGCTCATAACAACAAAGGGAGAGCGCATCATGCAGATCAGCTCCATGCCGCTCACAAAAGAGGAGCAGTTCGAAGGAACGGTTTTTGTTTTGAACGACATCACCAAACTGCGCAACCTTGAAGCAATACGCCGGGATTTTGTCTCCAGTGTTTCACACGAACTGCGCACACCGCTCACCGTCATCACCGGCTATGCCGAGACGCTGCTCGACGGAGCCATGCTTGAGCCCGAACATGCCACACCCTTCCTGCAAATTATCCTCCAGGCCAGCCAGCAACTGACCGCTCTGGTCAACGACGTGCTCGACCTCTCCAGAATTGAGTCAGGCTATATCAAGTACCAATTCAGCCCGGTTGACCTCAAAAGTATGGTACAAAAGTCGGCTGATCTGCTGAAACACGCTGTTGAAAAAAAGCAGGTCAAGCTTGAAATCACTATTCCCGAAGAGCTGCCACCTGTTCATGCCGATCCCTGCTATCTCGACATTGTTATCCGCAACCTCCTCGACAACGCCATCAAATACGTTGACGAGCGCAACGGAAGAATCAGGATTTCGGCATTCAGAAGCGGAGATGCTATCCGGCTGGAAGTGGAAGATAACGGTATCGGCATAGCGAAATCCGATCTTGACCGAATTTTTGAGCGTTTCTACCGTGTCGACAAGGCCCGTTCACGCGAGCGCGGAGGAACAGGCCTCGGGCTTGCCATTGTCAAACACATTATTTTGGCCCATAAAGGCAATGTCGAGGTGCGCTCACGCATCAACCACGGCTCGCTCTTCAGTGTGGTTTTGAGGATTGCGACGGAGGAAAAAGTGGACACCAAGACTCTTTGACAAAGTCGTGGTCAAGGCAAAAAAGAGATCAAGAGCGATAACGCGCAACACCCTTCCATCAAGCTGTGATTTTTTTTTGTAAATTGCTGCAGTTGTCACCTCTTTTCGAGGGGCTGTTCATTTCATTTTCAACAGAGAAAGTGAAACAAGAATCTCGCAGCGCTCATGTATTCAGGAAGACAAAAAAAACCTTTCACCGCCATTTTAGCACTCATGCGGCTTCTCGCTGTGGTGGTGCTTTTCAGTTCAAGGGCCCATGCGGCCCAGTCTGTGATTATTCTGGATCGTGAACCCTGTCAGGAACTTTCCGGGCACTTTGACCAGTACGACGACCCCTCGGGAAAACTGATGCTTGCCGACATT
>CAINOO010000326.1 GCA_903851535.1 uncultured Chlorobiaceae bacterium
CTGTCCTGTGGTACTCCTCACGGATGTTTTCAAACTGCTCCATGAGGTCGCTTCGATTAATTCTCTTCAGGTCGGCATCATTCTCACACCACTCCGAAAACATGGCATCGGTCAGTTCAAAATGGCACTGCAGCCCGTAGCTGTTTTTGCCAACCCTGACCGCCTGTATCGGGCACCCTTCGCCTGTCGCAAGCAGCTCCATGCCTGATGCCGCAAGTTCGACAGTCTCTCCATGAAGCTGAAAGACCGGAAAGCTCTTGCCAAGTCCACCAAAGAGTGGATCTTTTCTGCCAGCGGCGGTGAGGTCGATGCGGTAGGGATTTCCGTTGGGGTCAACAAATCCAGTCTCTTTTACAGGGGCCTTCATCACCTTTCCGCCCCCCGCTTTGACAAGGCACTGCATCCCAAGGCAGATACCGAGGAAGGGGATCTCCTCATCCAGCGCCTGCGCAATACGGCGGAGCTGAAGCAGCATGGAAGAGGTTTCATCGTTGGCGCTCTGGTAGCCGCCAAGCACCACCAGAGCACTGTAGCCTCGTGGATCAGGGAATGTTCCGCCTGCTGAAAGATCCTCCTGGTGCGAGGCAATAACGTGCTCGCAGAGCAAGGTTTCAAGAAGTCCCGCCCCTTCCTGGGTCATGTTTTTGACGATCAGTATTTTTCTACTCATGGATTTTTGCTGGATGATGGTCAAGAATTTTTTTTTCAATGGAATGTACTCTGCAAATGCTGATTCCTGCAACATTCTTGCATTTTTGGATTTCGCTGTGCCAGGACAGTCTGAAGCGGTCGTCCATGCAAAGGAGGGGTTTTTCTGTGGTGATGGCCCTATCGGTTCAGGCCCTGGAATAGCGGGAGAGAAAGTGATACGGCTCGGGTATAGGCCCGGTTTCCTGTTTAAGTGCGTCAGGATAAATTTTATTGAAAGAAAATCTTTTTGCAGGTCGTACTATCTGTTGCAAGAGGAGAGCTTCGAGGTTAAAGGTTATCTGTGGTTGTTCCGGGTGAGATGATTTGCCGCAGTAAATTTTTTTTAAATCCGGACAGACTCCGCCATATATGATTAAAAAATTTCCCTTACCATTTATCAGTAGTGATGTTTAGCTTAAGATCTCAGGGTGATTCCGGTTCAGTATTCAGGACGTGCAGTAAATTTGAGGTTGGTCTTACCTCCGGTTTTTTGATTTTTACCTTGCTTGCTTATGGTTTCATGATTCATGAGCAGTTTTATTCGTTTCCCAACCTGGTTGCAGGGCAGCAATGGTATGCGATATTCATGCATTTACTGTTTTTGGTTTTGACATCATTTCTTGTTTATGGTGGTGTGCTGTATCATTTTACGAGAATCGGTTATTTCAAGAGGCTTTCAAAAACCAGAAATAATTCTGATTGCGAACAGGAACTGGTTTTTAATGATGATGCTCCCCGATTAACTGTTTTGGTGCCATCATACAAGGAAGAGCAGCACGTCATTATGCAGACGCTTTTGTCGGCGGCATTTCAGCTCTATCCAAAGCGCCGTGTTGTTCTGTTGATCGACAATCCTCCCGTATCAAGCACTGCGGGTCACGACTATTGGCAGTTGAGCAAGGCTCGCACTCTGCCGAAAACGCTGACCGAGTATTTCCACTCCCATAAAGAGAGGTTTGTCCAGGCTGAGCACGATTTTTTAAGCCGTCGTGATGCTGTCTCGTTTGATATTACTTCAGAGGCTGAACGACTGAAGAAATTATGGGCAGAATTGGAGAGTCATTTTTCCTCCTTGATTGACGCTTACGATGTACATAATCATGTAGACCGCTTGTTTTTGAAGCTGATTTATGAACGTTTGCAATCAATTTTCAGCGATAAAATAAATAGCTGTAAAGTGTTAACCCTTGCCGAAACAGGAAGGGAATACCGTTTTCTGGTAATCTTGTTCGATGTTGAGTTCGATTCTTTCGAACGAAAAAAATATTTGAATTTGTCTCATGCAGCCAATAAGGCCATGAACCTGAACAGTTATATTGGTCTTGTTGGCGGGTTTTACAGGGAGGAGCGTGTGCAGGGCGGTATGGTACTTTCCCGGTGCGAGGAAAATGATGCAACGCTTTCGATACCTGATACCGAATATTATATCACCCTCGACGCAGATAGTCTGGTGGTTCCGGAATATTCCGTCCGGTTGATCAGTTTGATGCAAAATCCGGAAAACAGTCGTATTGGTATTGCTCAGACGCCTTACAGTGCAATTCCCGGAGCTGACAGTCTGCTTGAAAGAATTGCCGGTGCAACAACTGATATCCAGTATTTGATTCATCAGGGTTTCACCTTTTTTAATGCAACCTACTGGGTTGGAGCCAATGCTGTTATCCGTGCGGCAGCCCTTCAGGATATAAAAATAGTGACTGAGGAGCGTGGTTACGAGGTCTGCAAATTCATTCAGGACCATACCGTTATTGAGGATACCGAGTCGAGCATTGACATTGCGGGTAAGAAGTGGAACCTTTACAATCATCCAGAAAGGCTTGCCTACAGTGCCACCCCTCCCGATTTCGGCTCTCTTGTTATTCAGCGCAGGCGCTGGGCTAACGGCGGACTGCTTATCATGCCCAAATTGATCAAGTATCTTGTCAACAACTTCTCCTTGTCCGGAATTTCAGAGGGATTTTTTCGATTTCACTATCTTGTTTCTATCGCGGCCGTCAACATCGGCTTGCTTATGCTGATGCTCTTGCCCTTTGGCGAAGAGTTTAACACCATCTGGTTGCCGTTGACCTCATTGACCTATTATATCCTTTATGCTCGTGATCTCAAGCAGAATGGTTACCGCATAACCGATGTCTTCAGGGTTTATGCCCTCAATTTGCTGCTCATCCCGGTCAATCTTGGTGGAGTTTCCAAGTCTGTCGAACAGGCTTTTACCGGCAGGCACATTCCCTTTGCGCGGACGCCAAAAATAGAGGGCCGGACCGCCGCAGGATCATCGTATATCATTTTTTCCTATGTGTTACTGGCACAGTTTCTTTTGGGCGGTATCTACAGTATTCTCAAGGATCATCTTTTCCTTGGCTGTTTTTCACTCATGAATGCGGCCATTCTTCTTTACGCCATCATTATTTTTGTTGGTCTGAAAGAGAGTTTCGAAGATGTCATGCAGGGCGTATCAAAGAAAGAGCACTTCATTGAAGACCTCGCTCTTTCCGCTGCCCAGGAAAGCCTGTAATTGCCCCCGTTACGCGCGTTAATTTTGACTATACTTCAAGCAGAGCCATGCAGTTCGTTTGTGGCTCTGCTCTTGCCAGGCTATTTCATACTACCGATACAACAATGAGACGCATCCTTGCTATAGCTTCTGTTTTTATGTTATGGCTAAATATTTTGCAGTCGCCATTACTTTTAGCCTCTCCTGTCCTTCTTTCTTTCGATGTTGAGACTCCGACTGACGAAGAGGCTCTCAAAAAACTGAATCCAGGTGTATCGGCAACCTACTTCGTTACAGGGGAATTTGCCGAAGACCACAAGGAACTGGTGGCAGCCCTCTCGAAGGGTGACAACACCATTGGGTCGCATTCCAGCACTCATCCGCATTTCAGGTCAATTGATTCCAAAGCGGTGAGGGAGGATCTCTCTGCTTCAAAAAAAATCCTTGAATCAATTACCGGCAAGCCTCTTGCGTGGTTTCGTGCCCCATATCTCGAATATGATGAACGAACCTTGTACACCTTGAAGGCATTGGGTTTTCAGGGCGACAGTTCGGACAAGGAGCCCTGGTCAGATCAAGTCATGCTCCGCGAGCTCCCGGTGTCGGGGAGGATGGACGGCTCTCTGATTGCTTCAGATTATGACATGCTTGAGACTTACCATTTCTCGAAAAGTTTGTACCAGTCTACCCTCAGAAAATTCTACGATGACAAGGCCTCTTCAGGCCAACCCCTCGTGGTTCTTGTTCACCCGTCAGTTTCTGCCAAATATCCGGATGATTTGAGGCGCTTTATCACCTACGTGAAAAAGAAGCACGGCAATTTTTTTTCTATCGACAGCTACTGTGCAGGATTGCAGAAGCAGCGTCCACACCGTTTTGCTGTTTGGGCAGATTTCCGTGATGGCGTTGGCGATCCTGAATCGATTGCGTCCGGCCTCCTGGGAGCAGGGGCTACCGATGTTTTCATCAAGCTGCCAGAGCTGATGGCCAGCCACTCAAATGGTTTGCATGGTGGCAGGAAAATGTTTGGCAACATGGTTTCCATACTGCAAGCAAGGGGGCTGAAAGTGCATGTATGGCTTTCACCACTGGCAGACCAGACACTCCTCGCTCTTCATCCGCAGTGGGCTATGACCGAAAAGAACGGCGATCGCTCCTCACAGTGGATGTCACCGGCAAATCCGGAGTTCTCCTCCTGTACAGCCAAATTGGTAAAGAAAATAATCCGGAACTATCATCCTGATGGAATTTGTCTCGACAATCTTTCCTACCCGAGTTCCGAGTACGATTATTCGCAGCAGATGATCAAAGCATTTGCGAAACACAATCATCTCGATCACACGCCGACATTGACAGAGCTGATGAACGACTATTACACCGAGTGGTGCATCTGGCGAGCGCAGGTCATTTCCAGCTTTGCCGGAAAAATAGGGGAGACGGTGCGCAGGGAAGGGAAGGGTGCTGTTGCCTTTTCAGCGACCATATCAAGCAATTCGGCACTCAACTATCGAACGGTAGAAACGTCAGGCCAAAACTTTGCGATGTTTGACCGGAACTTCGATTTTCTCGTGCCTGACATCACCGTACCCGGAAAGGAGAATGCCATTGACACTGAAAAACTGAGGCTTACGCTTTTTGCCTTGCGCGTTTCGGCAGGCAAGAGACCCATAATGCTCAGAGTTAACGACTCTTTGGACGGAACTCCGGTTTCAGCGGAATCCCGCGCAATGGTCTCAGAAGAGCTCTCGATTGGAGTCGATGGGGTCAGTCTTTTTCCAACCCTGCCGTTTTCCGTTCAGGAGGAGGGAATGACGAAAATCAACCCTCAATTGCTGGGTCGTATCCGTCAGTTGTTTACTGTGCCGATGCGGAAAAGTGAGATGAGGGGGCGAGGTACAGGGGAGTTTCAATGACGTTGCGCCCTGAACAAGCAGGCCGGATGAATCGCAACAATTCCGGCCTGACTGTAGTTACCGCAGGAATTTCCCTGCTCATTTTCGCCTACGTGGTGATACGCGCAGCCACGATTGCCATAACACATGATGAAGCTCTGACCTACGCCTGGCACGTAAGTGGCAGTTGGCGGGATATCGTGCTTTTCAGGACTACGGGGTTGCCGGATAATAACCATCTGCTCTATACGTTGCTCTGCAAAATAGCGGTAAATCTCTTTGGAGTGTCGGAACTGACGCTCCGCCTGCCAGCTCTTTTTGGTTGTTTGCTCTATCTGATTGGCCTGAATTTTTGTCTCAAGCGACTTGTTCCTGGCTGGCGGCAGGTGCCGGGCATATTCGCTGCAGGCATGAATCCCTATGTACTGGACTTTTTAGGGCTTGCACGTGGCTATGGCCTGGGATTGGGTTTCACGATGATTGGTCTCAATGCGTTGCTTGCTGCTTTTGCGTCGCCGCCGGGCAAGATTCTCTCAACCCCCTTGAAATGGAGCGTACTCTTCTTCACGCTGGCCGTCCTGTCAAACCTCTCCTTTCTGCTCGTATTGGCGGCCGCGCTCGTCATTATCTCATTCTCTTTGGTTTATGGTGGAATATCATCCCGTCTCAGCCCGATACCGGCTGAATCGCCATGGGTACTGTTGCTTAAAATTCTTTTGCCCATGCTTCCGCTCTTCGCCTACCTGATCATTCCCGTCGGCATTATCCATCACAGCAAACTCTTCGAGATGGGTGGCTCCACAGGATTCTGGGCGGATACGGTTTGCAGCCTGCTTGAGGGCACCATGTACGACACTCCGTTGCTTGATGGTCAACGATGGCTTCTCGAAATCTGGGTTGCTGTGACGCTGCTGTTCCTTCCCCTTGGGCTTTGGGTTCTGCATCGTTCGGATAAACAGCGATATACAATGCTTATGGTGCTGGCGGCGCTGATCGGTATCATTGTTTTTGAAAGTTTGGCTCAGCATCTCCTTTTCAACGTAGCATTCCTGCAGGGGCGACGTGGTATCTTCCTTATTCCTTTCTTTCTGCTTACGTCGCTCATACTCGGCAATCTGCCGCTTGCACCATCACGCTGGATTGGTGCGGCAGGGCTTTTGGTTGGTCTGCTTGTGCCAGGCACTCTCGGCGTGAATGGATTACTGTCGGCTAACCTCCAGTATGTCTATGACTGGCAGGCAGATGCAGGAACTCGCGACATCATGCTTGCCATAAAACACAAGATCGATCAGGAAAAACCCTCTCTGCCGCTGCATCTGCGCGTAAACTGGAATTTTGAACCTGGCGCAAACTTCTATCGGCATACCATGAGCATCGAATCGTCACTGCTGCCGCTCGATCGGAAGGGACTTGACGGTGCTGCCGATTTTTACTATGGTATGAGTGAGGATGAAGCGACAATCATGAAATACAGCCCGCGGCTGATATACCGGGATTCCATTTCCGATACGGCCCTGTTTGAACGGGTGAACCAGACCGTCATAAGATGAGTTATCGTGATATGAAAGTTGCGCTTATTGTCCCCTGTTATAACGAGGAGATCGCCATTGCTCAAGTGATTCGGGGCTTTCGTGAGGCGATGCCCGGTATTGAAATTTATATTTTCGATAATAACTCAAGCGACAGTACTCCCGCTGTTGCCCGCTCAGAAAACGCGCATGTCGTAACCGTTCCCTTGCGCGGAAAAGGCAATGTGGTGCGACGGATGTTTGCTGATGTGGATGCCGATATTTTTGTCATGGTCGATGGAGATGGTACCTATTGTGCTTCATCGGTTACCAGGCTGGTTGATAAATTGATTGATGAGCGTCTGGATATGGTAGTTGGCTGTCGGGAAACCCCACAGGAGGTTGCCGGTTCTGCATATCGGCGAGGCCACCAATCGGGAAACCGCATGTTGACGCAAAGTGTCCTGAAAATATTTGGTGGCGGTTTTACCGATATGCTTTCCGGGTACCGTGTGTTTTCAAAACGCTATGTAAAATCCTTTCCCGCACTCTCCAAGGGCTTTGAAATTGAGACGGAGCTGACCATACACGCATTGGAACTTCGAATGCCTTATGGTGAAATGATGACCCCTTATGGTGCCAGGCCTGAAGGCTCGGAAAGTAAATTGTCGACTTATCGCGACGGGTGGCGCATCCTCAAAACCATTATTCGTCTCTACGTCTCTGAACGCCCGTTTTCATTCTATAGCATCAGTGCTCTCTTGATGGCTCTGTTTTCTGTACTTATTACCATACCGGTTATTGTTGAATTTCTTGGAACAGGCCTTGTTCCCCGATTCCCTACCGTTATTCTTTCGACGGCGATCATGATCTGTGCCTTGCTTTCATTGTTTTGCGGCCTTATTTTGGATAATGTGACCCGGGGTCGTCATGAAATGAAGTGTCTTGCCTATCTGGCCATTCCCCTTCACAAGAGAGATGTTCCAGAAGAGTAATCCTTGACTGCATATCTTCCGCATGATAAACGGATTTTTATTGTAAACGTGCAATGGTGAAATTTCCAGCTCAACTCTTTTGGTATGCGCTCTCCGGTGTCGCTGGTTTTCTTGTTGATTCCACGGTGTTGTATCTTTTGAAAGATGTCATGGGTCTCTACGCGGCTCGCCTTGTTTCATTTCTCTGTGCTGCTTTTTCGACCTGGCTGATTAACCGCGCCATCACCTTCCGCAACCGAAAGTCAGGCCATTCGAAAGGCAAAGAGTTCAGTTTGTACCTTGCTCTGATGTCGATAGGCGGATGTGTTAATTACAGCGTCTATGCGTTCATGATTGCCCGATATGCGATGATTGCACTCTACCCTGTCTTTGGTGTGGCAGCGGGGAGCCTGGCAGGCATGACGGTCAACCTGTTTACCTCCCGCTTTTTGCTCTTTCGCTTCAGCCAGGAAGAACAAGCCAGTTCATGATTTCTGTGTTGATGATGCCGTCATCGTGTCAGTGGAACAGAAAAACAGATTTGTACAATAATTGCAAAGATTCATTTTTCTATCTTGATCCAGCCGGTGGAAAATTGCTTCAAAAACGAGAATATCTCCCGAGGTCCATCATGACAGCGAACCATAATGTTGACATTAATCGTCTTAACGCATTTGCCGGGAAAATGGTGCAGGAGAAAAAGACGGCTGTCGGGTTTCCTTGCAACCAGAACATCAAACTGACTGATTTCTATCACTGGTATGCTGTTTCGGGACTGGCCGATGTCGCCATGAATAACGTGGGCGATCCGCGCAAACCAAGCCTTTTTTCCCTGAACACCCACGAATTTGAAAATGAGGTCATTGATTTCTTTTCACCACTCTACGGCTTTTTACCCGAAGAGGCATGGGGTATCGTCACCAATGGCGGCACCGATGGTAACAATCATGGCATTTACTTCGGCGTCCACGTTCTGGGCTCACGCAGTACAATCAAGCCGATTCTCTACGTCTCGCAGGAGGCGCACTACTCCATCATGAGGCTCTGCGACCTTCAGGGGCTTGAGATGCGCCAGATACCGACAAACATCACGGGTGAAATGGACGTGCAGGCTTTCGAGCAGGCACTCGATCCAGGGCGTCCAGCCTTGATTGTTATTGCTGTTGGCACGACCTTCAAGGGAGGTATCGACAATCAGGATGCGATTGCCGAGGTACTGACAAGAAAAAAGCCTGTCGCCCTCTATCGTCATGTCGATGCAGCGCTCTTTGGGGGATTCCTGCCTTTTACAGAATATGCCGATCTGGTTAGTCACTCTCGGCAAAAGTATGATTCAATCGCTGTCAGCGGGCATAAATTCTTCGGGTTCGACGAACCACTGGGCCTCTTTTTCACAACAAACGAAGTTCTTGCAACGCAAAACCCGTTTCGCGTCTCTTACCTGAACGCAGCGGTTCCGACAATCACCTGCTCGCGTTCAGCGCTTGCTCCATTGAAGTTCTGGTGGCAAATCCACAAGACCGGAGTGGAAGGGTACCGGCGCCAAGCCGAGTTGATCCTCAAAAACGCTTTGTATCTGAAAGAGCGTCTCGACGAGATCCACTATCCGGCATGGAAGAACGATCTTTCGAACACTGTCTATTTTCAGCGTCCCGGTGAGTGGGTCATGAAGAAATGGAGTCTTGCACCTTATGAGGATGAGCGCCTTGGCGGAAAGCTGGCGCACGACATTGTCATGCGCCACGAGGGAATGCACACGATCGATCATTTTGTTGACGATCTTGTACGGGATCGGAGAGGCGAGAGCGACGCTGAATGAGCTTCGATGCAAAATCCGCCCTCCGCCCTTTGACATGCTACCTCTTTTTGATGCCACAATAAAAATGTGTAACCTCTTTTTCAGTTGAAAGGTAATGGCTCATGA
>CAINOO010000327.1 GCA_903851535.1 uncultured Chlorobiaceae bacterium
AAAGTGTGGATAAAAGGTCTAAAATTTTGTTATGGCAAGGCTGGTTGATTTAGATAAAGTACGCAATATCGGTATCATGGCTCACATTGATGCCGGAAAGACGACGACAACAGAGAGGATTCTCTATTATACCGGTCGTCTGCATCGTATGGGTGAAGTGCATGATGGTGGTGCAACGATGGATTGGATGGATCAGGAGAAGGAGCGTGGTATTACCATCACTTCTGCTGCGACAACCTGTTTCTGGGTACCGAAGTTTGGTAATTATGTCGGGATCAATCATCGTATCAATATTATCGATACACCTGGACATGTTGATTTTACGGTTGAAGTTGAACGCTCCCTGCGTGTGCTTGACGGTGCTGTGGCGCTGTTTTGTGCGGTTGGTGGTGTGGAGCCTCAGTCTGAAACAGTTTGGCGTCAGGCGAACAAGTATGGTGTGCCGAGGATTGCCTACATCAACAAGATGGACAGGACTGGTGCAAACTTTTTTGATACGGTCAAGGCGATCAGGGAGCGACTCGGAGCGAATCCGGTTCCTCTGCAGATTCCGATTGGTGAGGGCGAGATTTTTGCCGGTTTCGTTGATCTTATCAGGATGAAGGGCATCATCTATAATAAAGAAGATGGCAGTACCTATGATGAAGTCGAGATTCCGCATGACCTCCAGAATGAGGCTCGTACATGGCGGATCAATATGCTTGAGGCGGTTTCTGAGCATAACGACACGCTTCTTGAGAAGTATCTGAATGGTGAGGAGATCACCGAGGAAGAGGTAAGAAACGTGTTGCGCCAGGCGACACTCAAGGTTACTATTATTCCTGTGCTTTGTGGTTCTTCTTTCAAGAACAAGGGTGTCCAGTTTATGCTTGATGCTGTTGTCGAGTACCTTGCTTCTCCGGTTGATGTTGGTGCTGTAGAAGGTCATCATCCCCGTACCGAGGAGTCTGTGACTCGTGAGCCGAAAGATGAGGAGCCCTTTGCTGCTCTTGCTTTCAAGATTGCAACCGATCCTTTTGTTGGCAAGCTTACCTTTTTCAGGGTTTATTCGGGCGTACTCAAGGCAGGAAGTTATGTGCTCAATACGATGACCGGCAAAAAAGAGAGGATCGGTCGCGTACTGCAGATGCACTCAAACAAGAGAGAAGATATAGATTGTGTTTATTGCGGTGATATTGCTGCTGCTGTTGGTCTGAAGGATGTAAGAACCGGAGATACGCTGTGTGATGAAAACAGTCCGGTGGTTCTTGAGAAGATGGTTTTTCCTGAGCCCGTTATCGAGATTGCAATTGAGCCAAAAACCAAAAGTGATTCTGACAGGCTCGGTATGTCGCTTGCAAAACTCGCAGAAGAGGATCCTACCTTCAAGGTGAAAACTGATGATGAGACGGGTCAGACGCTGATTGCCGGTATGGGCGAACTTCATCTTGAGATTCTGGTTGATCGCCTCAAGCGTGAGTTCAAGGTAGAGGCCAATGTGGGTAAGCCACAGGTTGCTTACCGCGAAACAATCAGAAAGTCTGTGGAGTTCGAAGGTAAATTTGTTCGTCAGTCAGGTGGTAAAGGTCAGTTTGGTTTGGTTGTTCTCCGCGTTGAGCCGCTTGAAGAGGGAAAAGGATATGAGTTTGTTGATGCGGTCAAGGGTGGAGTTATTCCGAGAGAGTACATTCCTGCGGTTAATGCCGGTGTGCAGCAGGCGATGAAGGGTGGTGTTGTTGCAGGGTATCCGATGCAGGATATCAAGGTTACCCTTTTGGATGGCAAGTATCATGAGGTTGACTCTTCAGAAATGGCATTTAAGATTGCCGGGTCAATCGGATTCAAGGGCGGTGCCAAGAAAGCTGATCCGGTTTTGCTTGAGCCGATCATGAAGGTAGAAGTTGTTACACCCGATGAGTATCTTGGTGATGTCATGGGTGATTTGTCGAGTCGTCGTGGTCATATCGAAGGTATGGGCCAGAGGGCTGGAGCTCAGTTTGTTAACGCCAAGGTTCCGCTTTCAGCAATGTTCGGTTATTCGACCGACTTGCGTTCGATGAGTCAGGGAAGGGCTAATTATTCGATGGAGTTTGACTGTTATCGCGAAGTTCCACGCAGTATTGCGGAAGCTTTGCAGGAGAAGAGGACAAGCAAGGATTCGGACTAGGCCGCGCGACAACTGTATCAGATTTAATTACACAAACAATAACAGATAACCGACACGGAGACAAGTTATGGCAAAAGAGTCCTACAAAAGGGATAAACCCCATGTCAATATAGGAACCATTGGTCACGTTGATCATGGCAAGACAACCTTGACCGCTGCAATTACCTCAGTGCTTTCAAAGCAGGGACTTGCAGCAGCGCGTGATTTCGGCAGTATCGACAAGGCTCCTGAAGAGAGAGAACGCGGTATTACCATTTCAACAGCGCACGTTGAGTACCAGACAAAAAAGCGCCACTATGCGCATATTGACTGTCCTGGTCACGCTGATTACATTAAAAACATGATCACCGGTGCTGCCCAGATGGATGGCGCGATTCTTGTTGTCGCAGGTACCGATGGTCCTATGCCTCAGACACGCGAGCACATTCTGCTTGCCCGTCAGGTAAACGTCCCTTCGCTTGTTGTTTTTCTGAACAAGGTTGACATTGCTGATCCTGAACTGATCGAGCTTGTTGAGCTTGAGCTGAGAGAGCTTTTGACTCAGTACAACTTCCCTGGTGATGATATTCCGATCATTAAGGGTTCTGCACTGAAGGCTCTTGAGGGCGACCCGGAGGCTGAAGCTTCAATTATGGAGCTTATGGATGCTGTCGATTCATTTATCCCTGAGCCTGTTCGCGACATCGACAAACCATTCTTGATGCCGGTTGAAGATGTTTTCTCTATCTCTGGTCGTGGTACTGTTGGTACTGGCAGAATTGAGAGAGGTCGTATCAAGATCAACGAAGAGGTTGAAATTGTGGGCATTCGGCCTACCCGTAAATCGGTTGTTACCGGTATCGAAATGTTCCAGAAGCTTCTTGACGAAGGTCAGGCTGGCGACAATGCCGGTCTTCTTCTCAGAGGTGTTGACAAGACTGAGCTTGAGCGTGGTATGGTTATTGCCAAGCCGGGTTCCATCAAACCGCATACCAAGTTCAAGGCAGAGGTATATATTCTTAAAAAGGAAGAGGGTGGTCGTCATACTCCGTTCTTTAACGGTTACCGTCCACAGTTCTACTTCCGTACAACAGATGTTACGGGTTCCGTGACTCTTCCTGAGGGTGTCGAGATGGTTATGCCAGGAGACAACCTTGGTGTTGAGGTTGAGTTGCTTGCCCCGATTGCTATGGATGAAGGTCTGCGTTTTGCTATTCGTGAAGGTGGGCGTACTGTTGGTGCAGGTTCAGTTACGACGATTATTGAATAAGAGATTGTATGGCGTCCCGGGACGGGGCCGAAAATCCCGTCCCTTTTTTATTGATAACACGAAACAGGGTTGACAAGTGGCTGTACAGCAAAAGATAAGAATCAAGCTCAAGTCTTACGACCATAGTCTGGTTGATAAGTGGGCTCTAAGGATTATTGATGTGGTCAAGCAGACGGACGCTATTATCTTTGGTCCAATACCGCTGCCTACAAAATCGCATGTTTATACCGTAAACCGGTCTCCGCATGTCGATAAGAAATCCCGTGAGCAGTTCTCTTTTTCCTCTCACAAGAGGTTGATAGAAATTATAAATCCGACATCCAGAACCATTGATATGCTGATGAAGCTCGAACTTCCAAGCGGCGTTGATGTTGAAATTAAGTCTTAAAGAATTAGAAAAGATAATCAGATATGGGTGCGATTCTTGGAAAAAAAATCGGCA
>CAINOO010000328.1 GCA_903851535.1 uncultured Chlorobiaceae bacterium
AATCAGGACAAAAACCGCCGGGATAATAAAACCCCAACTGAAGGAGAGCAAAGCAAGAACGGCAAAAACAACATCAATAATCGCGAAGGAGACCAGAAAGGTATTTTTGGCGCCGATCATGACCGTCAATGACTTGAGACCGCCATCCTTGTCACCTTCCGCCGACTTGAAATCATTGAGAATGATCAGGGCAACCGCCATAAAAAAGTTCAGACTTGCAAGCCATATCGCCTCTGGACGAATATCTCCGAAAAGGGCATTTGCCGACAGAAAAGAGACAAAACCGTAAGAAAAGCCAACTGCCGGTGCCGAGGTAAGAATATTTTTTTTCAGCTTCAGGGGAGGTGCCGAATAGATGTAGGCGACAAAAAGAGCAGCGAATATTGATGCAACAATGACCAATCCACGAACGCCACCAATATGTACCCCGAGAAACACTCCAAAACCTATGGCAAGCAACAGCGAAATAATACTGTTCCAGAGCCCCTCTTTTTCACTCAAACGACCGGAAGGAATCGGACGTGTCGGCTCATTGACCCGGTCAAGTTCGAGATCAAAGCAATCATTGACTGACTGGCTGAATCCGGTACCGAAGGGGCCAAACATCAAAAAAATAGCAAGCAACAACAAATAATCGTGCAAGGTACCCTGCATGGCACCCGAAGCCATGACGCCTCCGGCGAGACAGGGAAAAACGCTGATCCAGGTAACAGGATCGAGGAGTTCAAGATGTGCTCTTACTTTATCGGTAAACCCAAACGTTGCGGGAATTGACATGCTGTACTTCTCTCCGAAGCCCAAAGGGGGCCGGTTAAATGATAGGGGTTCCAAGAGCGCAATTTACAAATAGTGCACAAGATAAAAAACTCTGAAGAACATGAACCCCTTTTACCGCTCTTGAGCGGCGAGCAGGATAGCCGTTGCGGCATCCTCGCTGTTGACAGCCTTTCGCGCTACACCGGTCTGCCGGTAAGGGTTGCTGATGTGGCTGCGGTGACAAGCACCGTCACCAGATCGCCTGGCTGATGGCATGCACGATCGAAAACCACTGCCCGGTTGCCAGCCGTTCGCCCCATAAGCTGCTCCGCAGAGCGCTTGCTTTCGGATTCAGCAAGAACTTCAACAACGGAACCGATCGACTGTTGAAAAAGCTCAGCCGAAATGCTGTTCTGCAAATCGATAATCTCCTGCAACCTTCGTTTTTTTTCCTCTTCAGCCACATCATCCACCAAAGTGCGTGCCGCAAGAGTTCCTGGCCTGGTTGAGTAAAAAAACATATAGGCAGAATCAAACCGCACACTCGAAAGAAGCTCAAGTGATGCTTGGTGATCCTCCTCCTCCTCCCCGCAGAAGCCCGCAATAATATCTGTTGAGAGTGAGACATCCGGAATGATTGAGCGGATCAATGCAATTTTTTCGCAGTACTCCTCAATGGTGTGGCCGCGATTCATGCGTCCAAGCACTGCTGTTGAACCCGACTGTACCGGAAGGTGAATATGATTGCAGATGTTCGGGCGATCGGCAATGATGCGCACAAGCTCCGCGGAGATATCTTTCGGGTGGGACGTGGTAAAACGCACTCTTGCGCGGGGCGCTTCA
>CAINOO010000329.1 GCA_903851535.1 uncultured Chlorobiaceae bacterium
AGGGAAAAAACCATAAGAGGGATCCAGCTCATGAGAAAAAGTTTATGTATTGGTAAAGAAAACGGTATTTCCTCAGTTTAGACGATATTACGGTTTATTAAAACAGGAACCAACCATCTTTTTTCATTGAAACAACTCTTCGGCAAGAAAACCATGAACATACCACCCCGAAACCAGCACATTACCGAGAGCGGAAAAATCATTCTTGAACAGGAGGCCCGCGCCATTCACCTGATCGCCGAACGGCTTGATGAACGTTTTTCAGCGGCGGTGGAGCTTTTAACATTGTCTCAGGGAAAAATCATTATCTCTGGCATGGGGAAATCCGGCATCATTGCGCAAAAAATAGCCGCAACCATGTCTTCTACCGGATCAACCGCCCTTTTTCTTCATCCGGCCGACGCCGCCCACGGGGATCTTGGTATTGTTGATCATGATGACATTGTCATCTGTCTGTCGAAAAGCGGTACGACAGAGGAGTTAAACTTTATCATCCCGGCTCTCCGCCAGATCGGAGCAAAAATTATTGCCATAACAGGTAACCTGCGCTCCTTTCTTGCTATGAACGCTGATATTACACTTGATACCGGCATAGAAAAGGAGGCCTGTCCCTACGATCTGGCACCGACAACATCAACAACAGCAATGCTTGCCATGGGTGATGCCCTCGCCATTTCGTTGATGCAACAAAAAAAATTTACACAAAGAGACTTTGCTCTGACCCATCCCAAAGGATCGCTCGGCCGACGGCTGACCGTTCAAGTCAGTGACATTATGGTGAAAGGCGATGCCCTGCCCCTTGTAGCGGCAACCGCTTCAGTGACTGACCTTATCCTTGAAATGACCTCAAAGCGATACGGGGTGAGCGGAGTTGTGCAGAGCGACGGAACACTATGCGGCATCTTTACCGATGGCGACCTTCGCCGTCTGGTACAGGGTGGACAGGAGTTCCTCAGCCTCAATGCAGGCTCCGTGATGACAGGAAATCCCAAAACTGTCACCCCCTGTACCATGGCCAGAGAGTGTCTCGATATTCTTGAAAACTGGCGTATCACGCAACTGCTGGTTTGTGATACCAGCCAGCGCCCGGTCGGAATTGTCCATATTCACGACCTGATGGCGCTGGGACTATGACATGCCCTTATCGCCCAAGGGCTTTGAGCATCGCTTCACCGATATCGGCAGGACTCTGGACAACATGAATACCCGCAGCTTCCATCGCGGCTATTTTCTCTTCAGCGGTACCCTTGCCTCCCGATACAATGGCTCCGGCATGACCCATCCGGCGGCCCGGAGGCGCTGTACGACCGGCAATAAAACCGATAACCGGTTTTTTGAAATATTTCTGAATATATGCTGCGGCCTCCTCCTCGGCACTTCCGCCAATTTCCCCAATCATCACCAGCCCTTCAGTTTCATCATCCTTTGCAAAAAGCTTGATAGCATCAATAAACTGTGTGCCAATGATAGGGTCTCCGCCAATACCGATACAGGTTGACTGGCCAAGCCCGGCCTGGGTCAATTGGTGAACCGCCTCATAGGTCAGTGTACCACTCCTCGAAACGACACCAATCGTCCCCTTTTTATGGATAAAGCCTGGCATGATGCCCACCTTTGCTTCGCCTGGAGTAATGACTCCCGGACAGTTCGGCCCGATAAGCGTAGCGCCTTTCTGCTTGACAAAGGCATAGGCTTTCATCATGTCGTTGACCGGAATGCCTTCGGTAATACAGATAATCACTTTCAACCCGGCATCAGCAGCTTCCATGATAGCGTCGGCCGCAAAAGGAGCAGGAACAAAAATAACCGTCGCATTGGCTTCCGCCTTGTTCACGGCCTCCCTAACGGTGTCAAACACTGGCACAGGGCGACAAAACTTGTCTTTATCGTTGCCATAATAGAGGAGATCACCTTTGCCGGGAGTGACTCCTGCAACTACATTGGTTCCATATTCAAGAATCTGGGAGGTATGAAAAGTCCCTTCTGCACCGGTTATCCCCTGCACGAGCAGGCGCGTATTTTTGTCTACCAAAACACTCATGATATACTGTGTGATTAATAATTAATGGTTACTCAATACTTCCTACAAAGCTCAGAGTGATCGCTGGATATGCCTTGCAATACCAAGCAGCTTTCCCTCTTCAAAAAAATTACAGATAAGGTGCATCCCGACAGGAAGGTTCAAACTGTCAAAACCAAGCGGAACACTGACCGCTGGCATACCAACAATACTTGCCGGAACGGTGAACACATCTGCCAGGTACATTTCAAGGGGATTTTCCGTTTTGTCACCGATACCAAAAGGAGGAAAGGGCGATGTCGGACCGGCAATGACATCAACCTTTTCCAAAGCCTCACGGTAGCGATCCTGAAAAAGCCGGCGTACCTGCTGGGCCTTTTTATAATAGGTATCATAATAGCCTGCCGAGAGCACATAGGTACCAAGCATAATCCGCCGCTTCACCTCCCTTCCGAATCCTTCGCTTCTCGAGTTCACGTACATGGCAGCAAGATCCTCCGACTTTGCAGAGCGATAACCATAACGCGCACCGTCAAAACGTGCAAGATTGGATGATGCTTCGGCTGTAACAAGGATATAATAGGCCGCGATGGCATATTCACTGTCGGGAAGCGTGACAGGCACAAGCTCAGCTCCGCGTTCTCGAAGTTCAGCAAGCTTTGCGTTCACCATGCGGGAGATATCCTGGTTAAGGCTATCGGGAAAATATTCTTTTGGAACACCGATTTTCAACCCCTCAACGGAAACCCTCTCCATTTCCAAAGAGTAATCCGGCACAGCATGGCTTGAGGATGTTGCATCGCGTCCATCCTTGCCAGCCATAACAGCAAGCACCAGGGCGGCATCATCGCAGTTACGGGCAAGCACCCCGATCTGGTCAAATGAGGAGGCAAAAGCCACTAATCCATAACGGGAAATCCTTCCATAAGTTGGTTTCATGCCAACAATATCGCAAAAACCTGCCGGTTGCCGAACAGAGCCGCCGGTATCAGAGCCGAGCGCGACCATGGCAAGGCCGCCTGCAACCGCTGCTGCCGAACCACCGGAACTTCCCCCGGGTACCCGCTTGCCGTCAAAGGGGTTCGGTACGTTGCCAAAAGCCGAATTTTCATTCGAACTGCCCATCGCAAACTCATCCATATTGGTTTTACCCAGAAAAACCGCATCGGCCTCCTCAAGACGAAGCACGGCAGTAGCATCATAGAGACTCTCATAATTCTCCAGAATTTTTGAGGCACAGGTCAACCGCTCACCCTTTATGGCTATATTATCCTTGATTGCCATCGGCATACCAAAAAGCTTGCCAGGGGTACCGCCTTCCCGAAGTTTCCTGTCGAGAAATCGCGCCCGTTCCAGCGCCTGCTCATGAAAAACCGTTATGTAGATGTTGTCATTGCGGCGACACTCTATACGCTCCAGATAAAAACGCACGACCTCTTCACAAGTCGTCTGACCATTGATAAGCCGGGAGCGAAGATCTTCGTAACTACTGAATTGCACGTCTATGGGGGGAATGAATTATGTTAAAAGGACATTTTCAGGAACTTCTCTTGTTGTATTTCTCAAAAAAACAGCCACCGGGAAGCGAAACGCATTGAATCGTGTAAAGTTTGTATAATAAGAAATAACTGCATATTATTCAATTTGGGGTGATTTAGTCTGCCGATATATTATTTTATATATTCCATTCATGACTGCCCATCAAGCAAGAGAGGAACACTGATTTATGGCACTCATAGAAGTAATGGACCTTGCATCAGCACCGAAACCAGACTGGTTTGCCGAGAAGGATGATGTTGAAGACAAAGAGATACAGGCAGAACTGAAAGCAACGTGCCAACTCCCCCGCCATATTGCGATTATTATGGATGGAAATGGACGATGGGCAAGATTGAAAGGCAAGAGAAGAATTGCTGGACATGTCGCCGGTGTGGAGTCAGTTCGGGACATTGTAGAATCATGCTCCCAACTCGGCATTGACTACCTTACCCTCTTCACCTTTTCCACGGAAAACTGGAAACGTCCGGAAAAAGAGGTCTCTGCGCTGATGCAACTTCTTGTCAGGGTGATTGGCCGGGAAAGCCGAAAACTTCACGACAACAACATCTGTCTCAATGTTATCGGAGAGATGGAGCTTTTGCCTGAAAAAGTGCGTACTGTTCTTAAAAAAACCATGAAACTTACCAGGGACAACAGCAAGCTCGTGCTGAACATCGCACTCAGCTACAGTGGTCAATGGGATATCACACAAGCCTGCAAGGCGATCGCTTTTGATGTCGAAGCAGGAACAATCAGGGCTGAATCGGTCAATGAGCAACTGTTTGCATCATACCTCTCGACCGCCTCCATGCCTGACCCCGACCTCTTGATCCGTACAAGCGGAGAGTTCAGAATAAGCAACTTTATGCTCTGGCAAAGCGCATACTCTGAAATCTACGTGACCAACACCTACTGGCCCGACTTTCATCGCCCACAGCTTTATGATGCAATAAGGGAATTTCAGAGAAGGGAGAGGAGGTTTGGGCAAACAAGCGAACAACTTCAGAAAAAAAACAGACCAGCCAACAAGCTTTAACCCGATTGATCCTGAAAATTTCATGAAACAAACTCAAAAACTGATAACACTGGTACTGCTTGCTCTCGCACTCAATGCAGCAGGAAATACCGTTGAAGCCAAAAGTATTTCACACAAACCGACTGGTGCTGCAGAACCGTCAAAAATCAATACCCCGAAAACGGAGTTCTACACCATAGCGACCATCTCCTTCAGCGGTCTTCAATCGCTCAATGAAGAGGAGCTCAGAAGCAGTCTTCCGCTCAAGGTCACGGACAAGATCACCATACCCGGCACCGAACTTTCCGGAGCCTTGCAATACCTTTGGAAATTGCAGGTATTCAGCGATATCAAGGTTGAGAAAAGTGATCTCGGTCAAAACAACATCGCACTGAAATTTACTGTCAACGAACTACCGTCGCTTGCAGGAGTCACGTTTACAGGCAACAGCAAGCTCGACAGTGATGAATTGCAGAAAACCGTAGCTCTTGTGACCGGCAAGAAAATCGGCGAACAGGAGTTGCTTACTGCCGCAAATAAAATTGAAAAGCTCTATGCCTCAAAAGGTTACCTGGCCGCCGAAGCAAAATTCCGCATCCTCGATAGTGGAAATAATCAGGTCAAAGCACTTTTCTCTATCACCGAAGGGCCCAAGGTCTCTATCGAAAAAATCACTTTTCATGGCAACACTGCCTTCAGCCAGAAAAAACTGAGAGGTGTTTTCAAGGAAACCAATCAAAACTCCTGGTGGCGCAAAATTTTTGGATCACCAAAACTCGACAGTGACAAATTCAATGACGACAAAAACCTGCTGGTTGAATTTTACCGAAACAACGGCTACCGTGACGCTCGTGTTGTAAGCGATGCAATCAGCTACACCGACAATAAAAAAGGGCTTTTTCTCGATATTTATCTTGAAGAGGGGCTGAAATATCACATCAGAAACATCACCTGGAGTGGCAATACCAAGGACTTTGCAACAACAGCCATGCTCGACCGTCTCTTCCGCATCAAGCAGGGTGATGTCTACAACGCCAAACTAATCCAGGATCGACTGAATTTTTCTGAAGACAACACTGACATCAGCTCGCTCTATCTTGATCGTGGCTACCTCTCTTTCAAGACAACAATTGAAGAAAAGATCGTTAAGCCCGATCAGGTCGACCTGGCTATCTCCCTGCGCGAGGGTGAGCAGTTTCAGTTCAACACCATCTCTATCAGGGGCAACACGAAGACAAAAGACCATGTGATCCGCCGTGAACTCTACACCATCCCGGGTGATATGTTCAGCCGGAAAAACGTTGTTCGCAGTATCCGCGAAATCAGCATGCTCAACTACTTCGATCCCCAGCAGATTAACCCTGATATTCAGCCGAACCCTGAAAACAACACCGTTGACATGACCTACAATGTCACCGAAAAACAGACCGATACTTTCAACGCTTCCATCGGCTACAGCGGCAGCGGCTTTACCGGTGCGCTCGGTGTCACCTTCAGCAACTTTTCGCTTCAGGATATCTTCAATCGTGAAGCCTACAAGCCCCTGCCACACGGCGACGGACAGCAACTCGGCTTCCAGTGGCAATTCGGCAGTTATAACTACAATACGCTCAGCCTCTCGTTTACCGAACCATGGGCATTCGGCGGACCAACGGCCGTAGGCTTTTCAGCATTTAAAACCCATCGAGCCTACGATTATACCAATGACGGTTTCGACAACCCCAACACCATCGATCAATACGGGACAACCCTCTCAATCGGACGGCGCCTCACCTGGCCGGATGATTACAGCTCCATCAACTGGAAACTGAAATACCTGCACAGCGAAGGGGGATTCCTCAGCTTTGTCGATTATAGTGATCCAAACGCCCCCTCCAAGGCTGACGAGTTTTCAATAACGCAGACCCTTGCCCGAAACAGCATCGACAGCCCCCTCTATCCGCGAAAGGGAAGCAAAAACATGATTTCAGCCGAGCTTGCCGGTGGACCGTTGCCCGGTACGGTCGATTTCTACAAATTTACCGAAAGCTCCAGCTTTTACTTCCCTATCACAAAAAAAGTTGTCTGGAACATTGCGATGCAGCACGGTTACCTTTCGACTTTTTCGACAAGTGACTACATCCCCTACACCGAGTATTTCTACATGGGTGGCACAGGCATGTCTTCGCTGCCAACCATACCACTGAGGGGCTATGATGACCGAAGCCTCGGCTCGAAACTCGGAGGCAGCAGCTCCACCAACTCAAGCCTCTATGCCGGAAATATCTACTCGAAATTCACTTC
>CAINOO010000330.1 GCA_903851535.1 uncultured Chlorobiaceae bacterium
GATTCTAACTATAGCCTCTATATTCTTGGCGACAGTGGCGATACGCTGCAACTTGATGCCCTTAACGGCTGGAACGCTCCAGACACCAGCAGCGGAAGCTTCAACCTCTACACCAACAGTAATAATCTGAATGTTAAACTCTATGTAGACCAGACAATCACCCAGAGTTAGCACCGCAATAACTTCAGAAAAGGCATTTCGGCACACACTCTCTCTCCCATCGCAAAACATGCGGGAGAGGGTGAAGTGGGTTTTGTTTTATCATTTGCCTGTGATCTCGTATCTTGCTGCCAGAGAATCGTTACCGTGAAAACAACGAGGAGAGACATTATGCCAACTTCCCTGAAAGGCCACAGTCATCGAAGAGTAAGCAGAAGAAGAGCGGCCATTGCGGAAGGAGATGCTGAATGAAAAGCAAAAAAGAGACGATTGGCCTTGATGGTTCCATCTGGTTTCAAAAAGCGGAAAACAGGTTTCTTGGCGGTGACCGGATAATCCTGCTCGAAAAAATTGATGAGCTCGGCTCCATCAGCAGTGCCGCCAAAGCTGAAGGTATCAGCTATAAAACAGCATGGCATCTGGTCAACCTGATGAATAATCTATCCGAGAAACCCCTGGTAGAGCGTATGACGGGAGGAAAAGGAGGGGGAGGTACTGTTCTTACCAGAGAGGGGAAAAAAATTATCGGGCAGTTCCGGGTTGTTCAGGAAGAGCACCGGAAATTTCTTCACAATCTTGAGGGGCGTCTCGGTGATGCCCGTCATCTTTATCAATTCCTAAAAAACATATCCATGAAAATCAG
The DNA here is from genome assembly GCA_903851535.1 of uncultured Chlorobiaceae bacterium. Classification (GTDB taxonomy): domain Bacteria; phylum Bacteroidota; class Chlorobiia; order Chlorobiales; family Chlorobiaceae; genus Chlorobium. Next base: position 803 of record CAINOO010000330.1, read on the forward strand.
TGCACGCAACGTTTTTTCGGGCACAGTCGAAAAAGTCACACGGGGAGCAGTCAACGCAGAGGTTATTCTTTTGCTCAAAGGCGAAACCCGCATTACCTCGATTATCACCATTGGAGCTGTTGATAACCTTGGACTGACAGAGGGAATGAATGCCTATGCCATAATAAAATCAAGCTCCATCATTATTGCCCAGGAGCTGCACGATGCAAAACTGAGTGCACGCAACATCCTGCCTGGCAAAATCACCAAACTGATTGAAGGGCCGGTCAGCACGGAAGTTGATCTGGAAATTGGTGAAGGCAACACCATTTCAGCCATAATCACTCACGGCAGCTCTGAAAGGCTTTCACTCAAAGAGGGTGATACGGCCTGCGCCCTCTTCAAGGCTTCAAGCGTTATCATTGGTGTAAGCTGAGCCCTGCCGCTTACTGACCATTGCCCGGTGGCTACAGAAAACGGAGCAGAATAAAGAGTGCGACCATGGTAAACGCTATGGCGATTTTTACAGCCGAACCGGCAACAATCCCGATCCAGGTGCCTATTGCGGCAATACCGGCATCCTTGAGATCCCGACGGGCAATCAGCTCACCGAGAAGCGCGCCCAGAAAAGGTCCGGCAACGATGCCCGCAATACCGAAAAAGAGTCCGCAAACAGCTCCAATCGCCGCACCGACGAGAGCATAGTTACCCGCGCCGAATTTTTTTGCACCGAGCACTCCGGCAAGCAGATCAATCAGCCCGGCAAAAAGCGTGAGCAGTCCAAGGAAGGTTATCGTTTTCCATCCCACATAGGCAAACTGCTCGGCCCATGCGGCAACCACAAGACCGCAGAAAATCAGGGCAATACCCGGCAAAGCGGGCAACACCAACCCGGCAAAACCAATGATCACAAAAAGTACGGCGACCATCCACAACAGCAAGCTCATCTCCATAGCATTAAAACAGGTATCGTTTTCGTAATGTTCACATCATCAAGACTCCCTCCCGGCATTGGACATTGCTCCTTTGGCTTTCAATCCTGGCAATCCCTTTTACAATATATTACAAGAGGAGATATTTCACGTGCGCGACAATGAAGCAGGCTCTTTCTCAAGCATACCATCATTCATGAACACTGACAGATACCATAAGCAACAAAATTCTCATTCCAAATGCATAAAAATCAGGAAGAAAACATCGAAGCGGTAACGAAGATGGCACTGCAGTTCCTCGCTGAAGCGATTGGGCAATGCCCGACCGACCTGGAAAGCAGCACGAACAGGGATATCGTTTTTGCCGTACTCGGCTTCCAGTACGGTGCCGTGCAGAGTGCTGCCTACGTTGCCGGTCTCGGCGAGGATGCCGCAGCCGCTATCACAACAGATGTCCTCCAGAGAATCAACGGTATGGACAAAGAGAGCCTGTCGAAATTCCTTGCCCTGATGCCGATGCTTGCAAAAAAAGAGTACCCCCCGATCGGAATCGGCGGCAAAGCAATTATCAGTTTTTACAATTCCGCCACTGAAGAGGAGAAGCTGGCAACGCTCTCTTCGCTGCGGGAAATCCTCCGTCAGATCGATGAAACGTAAATCCTGAATCGACCTGAATTTTATTTTCCGGATGCCCATGCTGAAATAATTTGGTCAAAGGGTCATGCTTTTTTGGATAAGGAGCTGCGCTCCGTAGTTCAGGATGCCAAGTTGGGGAAGCGTTTTGTTGACAAGCTGGTCAGGGTGAATGTGTTGAATGGTGACAAAAAGTGGATAGATTACGGGCTGACCAACCAAAGCAGTTGTCAGATGGCGGTTCGTCTCAATCCCATCATCGACTCGCCGGATGCGGTGGTCTATCAGAACTGAGTGCCGGGCGTAGTTTGAAAACTGAACCTTATAACTTGATTCATGCAGCAGAGAGCCACGAAGGGCCGGGGTTCTTTATGGCAATCAGTGCAAGAGTCACGCCATTTTTTATGGACGTAATTCAAAATAAATCAAACTTTTTTTGGAAAATTCCGAAAATAACATTAACAATCGTTAATGAAAAATTAACGAGAGAAGCCTTATGAGATCCATGACTCCGATAACGACCACGATGTACTGCTGCTGTTGCCGTTGGCTGCACTATTCTGGCAAAAGGATATCGGATGAGAGATGGTAACTCGCATGATTTCATGAAGTATATCAAGTCTTGAAAGTCGGTTCTGAATTGTCGGAGCCGACTTTTTTTTATTTTTATGCCGATTATCAAAAACCGATAACAAAAAGAGAGTACTCCATCATGACCACAACAACTTCACCATCATCAGCGACCACCTGCACCGGCATACCGTTGCCGATTGTTTCACTCAACCGCGTGGTATTGCTCACGGGCATCACCGCAGCCATCGTCTTGCAGCAACCGCTCATAACCACTGCGCTCTTTTTTATCATTCTTTCCGCAGTTGTGTATGGAAAAAACGGGAGCCTCATTTTCTTTGTCGGCTCTCGCCTGTTTGCCCGCCAAAATGTGAATGCGAAAACCGAAGACCAGAAACTGATGCGGTTCAACAACTCCATTGCTGCACTTCTGCTCGGTAGCGCACAGATCGCCTTTTTGCTCGATGCACCTCTTGCTGGATGGATCCTTTCAGGCACGGTTGCCGTTGCGGCAGCAATAGCCCTCGCAGGATTCTGCTTCGGCTGCTTCCTGTTTTACCAGTTCAATTTGCAGCGCTTCAGGTTCTTTGGCAAAAATCAGCAAAATTAATATATCGTAAGGGCACGGTATGCCATGCCCCAACAGTGTCCCAACAGTTCACCAATCAATCAAAAAGAGGAGAATATCCCGATGAGTTCAGAACAGTACCGCTTTGAAACACTTGCCCTTCATGCAGGCCAGCCTGTCGATGCAACACAGTCGCGTGGAGTAGCGGTCTACCGCACCAGCTCTTACCTGTTCAAGAGCACGGAACATGCCGCAAACCTTTTTGCCCTCAAAGAGCTGGGCAATATTTATACGAGGCTGATGAACCCGACTACCGACATCCTTGAACAGCGGGTCACACAGCTTGAGGGTGGAGCGGCATCCGTTGCCGTTGCATCAGGCACTGCGGCAATTTTCAATACCATCATCACGCTGGCCGAAGCGGGAGATAACATCGTTGCAGCAAACAACCTTTATGGAGGCACCTACACCCAGTTTGATGCTATCCTTCCCAAACTCGGCATCACCGTTACCTTCGTTGACCCAAAAGATCCCGCCAATTTTGAGCGTGCCATCACCCCGAAAACAAGGGCCCTCTTCATTGAAACCATCGGCAACCCGGTACTTGACTATACCGATGTCAAAGCCATTGCAGAGGTAGCTCACCGCAACGGACTGCCGCTCATTGTCGATGCAACGTTCACCACTCCCTACCTGCTCAAAACCATTGATCTGGGTGCAGATATCGTCATCAACTCCCTCACCAAATGGCTTGGCGGCCACGGGTCCGGTATCGGGGGCATCATTACCGATGCTGGTCGCTTTAACTGGAAAGGCGGACGCCATCCTCTCTTTACCGAGCCCGACAACAACTACCACGGACTGCGCTGGGCCATCGACCTCCCGGAACCCCTTGCACCAATAGCCTTCGCCCTTCGCGTACGCACCGTGCCACTCCGTAACCTTGGAGCGTGCATTTCGCCCGACAACTCGTGGATATTTATTCAAGGCATCGAAACCCTGCCTGTCCGGATGGCCCGTCATTCAGAAAATGCGCTCATCATTGCAGAGCATCTTCAGCAACACCCTGAAGTGGCATGGGTGCGTTATCCCGGTTTGAAAAATGATCCCTCTTATCCTGCGGCCTCAAAAGATTTGAAAAACGGATTTGGCGGCATGGTCGTATTCGGCGTGAAAGGCGGCTATGATGCAGCGGTGAAAATCATCGACACCATCAAGCTCTTTTCGCACCTTGCCAATGTCGGCGATGCAAAAAGCCTCATTCTCCACCCGGCAAGCACCTCGCACAGCCAGTTGACGGAAGAGCAGAAGCTCCAGAGCGGCCTTTCACCTGATCTGATTCGCCTCTCCATCGGCCTTGAGCATCCCGATGACCTGATTGAGGCTCTCGACGAAGTGCTCCGGTCGGAAGGGAGCGAAGAGACCCAAAAACAGAGCTGGCTCTCAAAACTCATTAAAAAGTAACCCTTAACAATTTTTACAAAACGAACCCATGGTGAACCGGCATCTCCTGGTAAAGAGTACAAAAAGAGTTCTGCAAACCCTTGCTTTGAGATCCTCTCACCTTGCGCGATCTCTTGCCATTACAACGCTTCAGGTAATGAGTGATGGCAAGAACAACAACAAGACGCTTATACTGATGAATAACGTTTTTGAAAACGGAGCTGGTAGTTGACCATGACCAGCTCCAAACGAAAGGTCGCTGTTGTACTCGCCGATACACAGTTTTTGACCAACGAGGCGCTGCGTGCATTGTTGACACCGCTCTTCCAGTCGTTCTCGACAGTCTCGACCAAGGCAGGCTTGCAGCAGCATCTGCAAAAAGAGGGTATTTCACTCATCATAACCGATGAGATCCTCTTTGATTTCGGTTCAATCAGTGAACTCGGAGATTTGAGAAAAAATTATCCAGAGGCAAGTTTCGTTATTTTGACAAACTCAATAACACACATAAAAATAAAGGAGTTAAACGATATCGGCATCAGAAATATTGTTCTGAAAACCGATGACCGCGAAGAGATTTTTCAGGCGATTGAAGCAGCTTTGAAAGGGAAAAAATATTATTCAGGCGATGTACTCGATATTCTCCTGAAAAAGGATGGGCCTCTGGAAGATGCGACA
>CAINOO010000331.1 GCA_903851535.1 uncultured Chlorobiaceae bacterium
GCATTTTCCGGTGACGTGGTGATCTGGTAGGCATCTTCGGGAGGGGCAACCATCGGATCTTCGAGCACTCCGCACTCAATGCTGATACCCCAGATGTTCTCATCTATGGAGTAGGGGTTTTTCTTGGTAGCAGAAACCTGGATGTTGTGCTCAAGGGCGTAGGCAATTTCAGATTCCCTTGAGGTGAACTCCCATTCACGCAGGGGAGCAAGAACCTTGAGGTGAGGGGCCAGTGAGGCGAAGGTCACTTCAAAGCGTACCTGGTCGTTCCCTTTGCCGGTGCAGCCGTGGGCGAGCATGGTGCAGCCTTCGGCGAGGGCGGTATCGACAATCGCTTTGGCAAGCAGGGGGCGGCCAAGTGCGGTAGCAAGCGGGTAGACATCCTCATAGAGGGCTCCAGCCTTGAGTGCACGCCAGATGTACTCTTCAACAAACTCCTTGCGCAAATCAAGAAACTGAAATTTTGAGGCTCCTGTGGAGATTGCCTTCGATTCGAGGTTTTCGATCTCTTTCTGCTGGCCCAGATTACCGGTTACGGCAACAATTTCTGCGTCATATTTGTCTTTCAGCCATTTGATCATGATGGAGGTATCGAGTCCACCGGAATAGGCTATTGCAATTTTTTCCTTGCTCATGTTGTGTCGTGAATTGTCAGTTTTTGAAAATATTTTTATTGCCTCATTTTTACATTGATCGAGCAATTAACCCTGCCTGGAAGGTCATTGCTCACCCTTGTCAGCTCCTGATTTTTTTTGCCGCATTCAATAGCCGATGGGTCAGGTGAAATTTCCGGTACTCGTCATGGTTCAGCAGCTTCACCAGCAGTGCTTTCTGCACATGCAGGCGGTTTTCGGCCTCGTCAAGAATGATGGAGCGCGGTCCGTCCATCACTTCAGCGCTTATCTCCTGACCACGGTGTGCGGGCATACAGTGCATGACGACTGCGCCGGGTTTTGCCTCTGCAAGCAGCGCTTTGTTTATCTGAAAGGGGGAGAAGATCCTGATGCGCTCCTCTATCTCTTTCTCCTGCCCCATACTGGTCCAGACATCGGTATAGAGCACATCGGCGTTGGATGCCGCCTCTTTCGGGTCGTGCAGAATCTCGATGCGGCTGATACCCTTTTGGCGGGCAGCTTCGACCAGCCCCATGTTGGGAGTGTACCCTTCGGGACAGGCAAGAACGAAGTGAAAGGGGAGCAGCCCAGCCAGCTCTATCCATGAGTTGGCGACATTATTGCCATCACCGACAAAAACCACCTTGGTTCCCTCATGCCACAGCGACTTTTCGTAGAGCGTAAAGGCATCGGCCAGTACCTGGCAGGGATGCGACAGATCGGTCAACGCATTGATGACCGGAACGGAGGCATACTCGGCAAGTCCCTCTATAACGGTGTGCTCATGCAGACGGGCAACAATGGCGTCATTGTAGCGGGAGAGGAGTTGTGCTACATCCTGTACCGATTCGCGTGAGCCGAGGCCAATGGACTGACCGTCAAGGTTGATGGCATATCCCCCAAGTTCATGGATGCCGAGTTCAAAGGAGACCCTGGTTCTCAGCGAGGGCTTGCTGAAAATCATGGCTACCGTTTTGTCGCGCAGCGGCAGAAATGGCGCATCAAGAGAGCGCTCTTTCCTTTTTTTCTTGATATAGAGGGAGTAGTCGAACAACTCGATAATCTTGCTGCCATCAAGCGGTGAAAAGCCAAGGAAATCACGTTTAGCGTGGGCTTTTATAATTTGAACCTCTTCCATGCCGTTACCTGTTTAGGGATTGATCGCTCTCCTGCTCTGCAATAAACTGGGTGCCAACCCCTTCATGCGTAAATATTTCGAGTAAAAGCGAATGTGTTGATTTTCCGTCAATGAGATGCACTTTTCCAACCCCGCTGTCGAGCGTCTTGAATGCGGAAAGAACTTTTGGAATCATACCTCCGGAGATGATTCCCTGTTCAATAAAGTCCGCAGCTTCGCCTTTGGAGATGGTTTTGAGAATTCTTTCGCCTACATGAATGCCCGCGACGTCACTGACATAGATGAGCTTTTCAGCTTTCAGGGCAATGGCAATACTGCTTGCTGCGTCATCAGCGTTGATGTTGTAGATATTTCCCTTGTCGTCAAACCCCGTCGGGGCAATGACAGGAATGAGCCCCGCCTGGCAGAGGAGATCAATATAGCCAGTGTTGATCTGCTCAACCTCACCCACCAGGCCAAGCGTTTCAGCATTCGGGTGGGGCAGCGCCTTGATGGTATCGGCATCAAGACCGGTAACTCCCACGGCCTTGCCTCCATGCTCGCTGATCAACTGAACGATATCCTGGTTCACTTTTCCGGCGAGGGTCATCTGGATAACCGAGATCATCTCCTTGTCGGTAACCCTGCGACCGTGCAAAAAGCGTGAAGAGATGCCCAGTTTTTCAGCCGTTTTTGTAATGGCGTCGCCTCCGCCATGTACCAGAACAATCTTGATGCCCACTTTGCGCAGAAGGGTTACATTCTGGGCAAAACTGTTTTTAAGACAGGAGTCTTTCATGGCGGCACCGCCATATTTAATCACAAAGGTCTTGCCTTCAAACTTGCGGATATAGGGTAAAGCCTCAATAAGCACGGGCCCGATAGCGGCATGGGGGGCTTTTCGGGCTGGACCCGGTTCATTGCACGGTAATGTCTCCATTGCGGAAAAATTGCTCTTGATGGTTAAAGGAAGTGTCAGCTTCGGTAGCTTCCATTGATATCGACATACTCTTTGCTCAAATCGCAGCTCCACACGGTTGCCCGTCCCGGGCCGCTGCCAAGACGGAGTGTGATGGTATACGAATCTTGTGCCATGACCCTGGACGCCGCAGTTTCAGAAAAATCGGCAATGAAGCCCGGCTTGAGGATGGAGAGATCGTTAAAATGAAGTTCAAGCTCCTCCTGGTTAAAACTTGCGCCAGAGCGACCCGCTGCAGCAACAATTCTTCCCCAATTGGCATCCTCTCCGTGAATGGCTGTTTTGACAAGGCTCGACTGCGCTATGGTTCTGGCTGCAAGCTCGGCATCCCGGTCATCAACAGCCCCTTCGACCGTAATGGTGACCAGTTTTGTGGCACCCTCTCCGTCAATGACGATGAGCTTGGCGAGAAAGGTCATCAGTGCTTCGAGCGCTTCGCAAAAAAGGGTAAAATCGGTGGTCTCTGCCACAATTTCAGGGCCGGTGCCGCTTGCGAGAAGCGAGACCATATCGTTTGTGCTGGTATCGCCATCGACCGTAATGGCGTTAAAACTCTTCTGGTTTGCAAGCCTCAGCGCTTTCTGCAGGAGGGAGGGAGTGATTGAGGCATCAGTAGCAAGAATGGCAAGCATGGTCGCCATGTTCGGGCAAATCATGCCGGAACCTTTGGCTATGCCACTCAAGCGGACGCTGCCGCCCGAAAGCTGAACAGCAAGGGTGAAAAATTTGGGAAAAGTATCGGTGGTCATGATGGCGCTCGCGGCATCATGAGCTGACTCTCGCTGCAGGGTTGAGGGAAGGGCAGAAATGCCGCCGAGCACCCTCTCCATCGGCAGGAGCTGGCCGATAACGCCTGTTGAAGCCACAAGAACCTCTTCCGGCTTGATAGCCAGTTCCCGAGCAACGGCTTCAGCCATAGCAAAAGCGTCATCCATTCCTTTTTTGCCGGTGGCCGCATTGGCATTGCCACTGTTGCAGACGACGGCACGCATTGAGGAGAAAGAGCGTTGCAGATGTTCGCGCGAAAGCAGAACCGGTGCAGCACAGCAGAGGTTCTGGGTAAAGAGTGCTGCCGCGCTTGAAGGGCAATTTGCCACAAGCAGCATCAGGTCTTTGCGCTCATCATATTTTATGGCGGCAGAGACCGCAGCAGTTGAAAAACCGGCAGGCCAGAAGCCCTGCGTTCCGTCAGATTCTGCCGACATAGGGGTGACCGATGCTGGCCAGAGCGTTACAGCAGACAGTTCACGAATAACGGTAAGCCCTTTATGGATTTTCTCCAATGCAGTAGAGACCAGGTTAATGGTTATAAAATTAAAACGACAATCCGGTTGTTTCATCCAGTCCAAGCATGAGGTTCATGTTCTGGACTGCCTGACCGGCGGCACCTTTCAAAAGATTGTCGATGGCGGTGACAATGACCATTGAACCACTTGGGGTAACATGAGCAATATGGATATCACAAAAATTGGTTTGGGCAACATGCCTCACTTCAGTCATGGTGTCGCGCAGCCTGACAAAGGGAGCTTTCGCGTAAAACGCACGATAGAGCTTCCTGATAGCATCGGCATCGGCGTATGATGCCAACTGTACGTTAAGAATAGTGTAAATACCCCTCACCAGCGAACCAATCATGGGAGTAAAGGTAAAATCAAACGAAGGATTGGAGGCGGAGGTGCCAAGAGCCTGCATGATTTCCGGAATATGCTGATGAACACCAACCTTGTAGGCCCTGACATTTTCGCTCATCTCCGAAAACGACAACTCCGTCTTGCTGCTTCGTCCTGCCCCGGAAATACCGGAAGTGGAGGTGCTGTTGATGGCACGAACCTTCATGCCACTCTCACTGCCTGCAAAAAGCGGCGCAACACCAAGAATGATGCTTGTTGCAAAACAGCCAGGATTACTTATAGCCTTTGCGTTGACAATCTCTTCACGGAAAAGCTCAGACATTCCGTAGGTCATCACCGACCCTGGGGATTTTACCTGTTTGTAGAACTGCTCGTGCTCATCAAGACTTCTCAGCCGGAAGTCGCCGGAAAGATCGATGACTGTTTTTCCTGCCGACACAAGGGGGGGAACAAGTTGCAAAGCTTCACCGTGAGGAAGTGCAAGAAAATAGATATCACTCCCGTTCTCTCCACCATAGGGTTGGTAAACCTTGTTGCAGGAGAGGGCTGGATAAAGATCCGAAACGCGTTTACCCGCCTGTGAAAAAGCATAGAGCTCTTGCAACTCGACTTTTGGATGGTGAAGAAGCAGCCGTGTCAACTCAGCTCCGGAATAGCCGGAAGCGCCGATTATTGATACTGAATACATTGTCGAACTCTCCGCTACTGGTGCTGCCATACCGTTAATATGCTTGTAATAAACGTTTTCAATACAAAAAGATATGTTTCCGCAAACAGGTGTTCCAGAAGGCCGAAATATTAACCTTTTTTACGTGATTTTCAAGAATACGAAATGATTTTTTTCACCAGAGGAACATCCGAACGGTTTTTTATGGCAACATCTTTTTTCTCCTTATCTTAACAATTGAACTTCAAGAGAGTGCCAGCAACGAGTTAAAGGAGAAAAGGGGAGTGACTGTGAAAAAGAAAACCACAAAAAGAGCCATCTTCCGGGCCGCAAGAGCCCTGTTTTTTTTGTGGTCACCGTTTTTGTTGCTGAACTGCACGCCCCAACAAACTGGCGAAACCGCAAAAAGCGGAAACATGAACCTCGCGGTCGATCGCCATCTTGAGGGTATCAGCGCAATCCTGGCGGAGAGCTTCAACCGTTATTATCCCGACGCAACAGTATCGCTGCTACCTGATGCCTCCGGAAAAAGTCTGAAACATCTGCTTGATGGCACGGTGAAAGCAGCATTGATCAGCGGCGAACCTGAAGCTGCTGAAGACTCTCTTTTCGCTCAACTCAAACGCCCCATCCGCCGTGAACCAATAGCCCGAGATGCCATTGTCTGCATGGTCAATCGCCGCAACCCCGTCAACATGCTCTCGACAACCGAGCTTGGTGCACTCTTGTCCGGACAAGAGAAAAATGGAGCGATACCGCTCGTCAGAGCTGATGATTTTCGCCTGCTCTCCCTTTTGGCCGCAACAACAGGGAAAAAGAGAGGGGAGCTTCACCCCTGGTCATGCAACAGCGATGCAGCGCTGATTGAACGAGTATCAACCGACAAGCGAGCAATCGGACTGCTCTTCCGCTCCTCATTCGAAAAAGCCCTCAACACAACCAACATCCGCCTCCTCCCCCTCGCAAAAGGAGAGGGGAGGCCATGTATGCCAACACAACAAACGATCTTCGACGGAAGTTACCCCCTTGTTACTATCGTGTACTATCTCTATTATCCGGGCGACGCGCTTGCCGCAGGCTTCGGCTCGTGGCTCAGCAGTAGCGCAGGGCAGAAGGCTTTCGAAAGAAGCTCCCTGGCCCCGTACAGGCTTGTTGAACGCACAATTATTCTGAAATAACAGTGAGACCAGAGTTCTATATTGCAAGGCGCTTTGCCTTCAAACAGCGATCGACAACAAAACCAACCTTTATTGTCATGGTTGCCGTTGTCGGTATTGCCGTGGGAACCGCCGCACTTATCCTGACACTCTCGATTGTGAACGGATTTGCCGGCAGTGTGGAAAGTAAGCTGATCAGCTTCAGCGCCCACCTGCAGATTCGTCACCCTGACGAACAGCTTTTTCAGGAACGCCGAACCGATCTTTCGCGGATCGGCAGCAACCCGAACATTGCAAATGCCTCACCCTTTCTGGAAAAAAGTTTTGTACTCAGAAGCCGCGGCACAGCGGGGGCTGAGGGTTGGCTCAGCAAACCGGTTGTGGTCAAAGGAGTCAGCAAGGAGCAACAGAGTCTGTTTTTGAAAAAATTTCTCAAAGCAGGAAGCCTTTCTGAAAGCGATAAAGGCGAAGGCATTGCACTCTATGCAGGTCAGACGCTGGCCGAAAATCTCGATCTCACGGTCGGCAAAAAGGTGATGCTTGTCGGTCTTGGAAGCAATGCTACGGGAGCAAAACTTATTGCTGGCAACAAAAACATTGTTGACATGCTCTCCTCTCTCAACATTGAAGTTGGAATAATACGCGGCATCTACGACACTGGACTTCAGGAGGGATTTGATGATTTTGTCGTGATCGCCGACCTGAAAGAGCTTCAGCAGCGTTTTAACCCCATGATGATAAGCGGTTACGATGCCAACGTGCACGATCTCAACAAACTGCCTGCCACCGTCAAAGAGCTGGTCAACCTCCTCGGATTTCCCTTTTATGGCTATACGGTGTTTGAGCGCTACGCCAACCTCTTTGAATGGCTGAAGCTTCAAAAAAACATCACGCCGCTGCTCATTATCACCATCACCATCGTCGCCGTTTTCAACATCATCTCCACCCTGCTGGTGCTGATTATTGAAAAGACCCGTGAAATAGGCATGCTCAGCGCCCTTGGCCTTGAACCCGGAAAAATCAGCGCTGTTTTTATGGCACAGGCTTTCCTTGTCTCGCTGTCAGGAGTGGTCACCGGCAACATCCTGGCACTCTCACTCTCACTCTTTGAGCTGCGCTTTCATCTTATTACCCTGCCCGAAAAAAGCTATTTTATCAAGTATGTGCCTCTCCTGATTGAGCCGCTCGACTACGCTGTCGTCTCCATCGCCGTGATGGCCCTCACCCTGCTCTTTGCCTTTATTCCCGCACGGATTGCCGCTTCTCTGAAACCAGGCACCGCTCTGGGCACGTAAAACATCTTATTCCCGCCTCTATGAAAACAGGATTATGGATTGCCCGGCGCTTCAGCTTTGCCCGAAAACGGTTCAGGGTAATCAACATTATCTCGGCAATTAGCATGGTCGGCATCGTGCTTGGTGTCAGCACCCTGCTTGTGGTGATGAGCGTCCTGAACGGATTCCAGAAACTCGCACGGGATCTTTTTATCACCATCGACAGCCCCGCGCAGCTTGTTCCCCTTTCGGGCAAAACCATGAAAGTCTCCGACAATATCCTGCAATCACTGCAAGCCATCGAAGGGGTCGGATCGGCTGAACCCTTCGCCGAAGGGGAGGCCATTATGGCAACCCGGGAGAAAAGCGAACTGGTCATGGTCAAAGGAATCAGCGAAAGGGCGCACCACCGCCTGATGCGTCAAACCCGCACGGCCCGCCCCTTTTTTACCCCCGAAACCATTGCCGTCGGCGAGCTTCTGGCCTACCGCACCAACCTCTACCCCTTAAGGGGGGTCAAAATCTTCAGCCCGGAACTGATCTCTTTGGGCCTCGAATCGCTCTCGGAACCCTACCTGATCCCGATGCTCTCCATTCCAGAAACCAGCGTATCATCGCTCTTTTCCCTGCAGAAGCTCTTTGATGATCGCTACGTCCTCACCTCAAGCCTCTTTGCCCAAAAAATCCTGCTCATGGGGAAGGGAGAGTACTCTGGCATCGACATCAGGGGAAAAGAGGGTGTGTCGGGCGATGCCTTCACCAGCAACCTCCGGGAGTGGCTTGGTCGCAGCCCCCTGAAAACAACCGTGCGGGTGCGCACCCTCGAAGAGAAATACAACAACATCTTCGCCGTCATGCAGCTCGAAAAATGGGTCAGCTTCAGCATTTTGATGCTCATCATCCTTGTAGCTGCCCTCAGCCTCACCGGAGCCCTCGCCATGACCGCCATCGACAAACAGCGCGAGCTTTTCTATCTCCGCTGCCTCGGAATGGAAAAGCCGCAGTTCATGGCCATCTTCATCATCCAGGGAGGAATGACCGGAATCGCCGGAACCGCCGCCGGAACCCTCATAGCGTGGAGCCTCTGCACCCTGCAGGAGATCTACGGCATGGTGCAGCTCCCCTCAAAAAGTGCCTTCATCATCCAGGCCTATCCGGTCAACATGCAGGCAGGTGATTTTCTTACCGTCAGCATCACCGCCATCCTGCTTTGCTTGCTGGTAAGCCTCTATCCAGCACGAAAGGCAGCTCTCATTGCCACCAGCCGATCGCTTGACCTCAAGACGAATTGAGCGTCAAGTAAAATGTTCAGCTTTCCTTTTGGCAGATAGATCACAGAATTACGAAAATGGATCAAAATCTGCCTTTGGGGCAAAGCAGACCGGGCAACTCCACTGGCTGGATACCTCTCCAAACGGAGTTCCTTCCTTGATCCGGCTTTCAGGATCACCTTCTGCCGGATCATAGAGGTAGCCGCACTCCCGGCACATCCATGTGCTGGATGCACTATTGTTCAGGGTTGTTTTGTCGTCAAGCAGCTTTCTGAAGACCACCATCTCCGACGGTGAAAAACCCTGCGCCCGATAAAATTGCTGTGCGATATCGTTATCGCGATCGGTGAGGAGCGTTATGCGTCCAAATCCCTCGCTACGGGCAAAATCCTCCGCATGATTGATCAGCAGGGTACCAAGCCCCTTGCCTCTCCATGCAGGTGCCACAACCATATCTTCAAGCAGGGCAACTTTCCGGCCAAGAACGGTGCTGATGGTAAAGAGCAGCAGCACCATCCCCTGAACCACGCCGTCAATTTCGCCGACAAAGATCCGGCCAAGCTCCGGGTTGCGGATGATCATGGAGATTGCTCTCGATTGTACTGCTGCATCGGCAGTAAACTCATGTTCCTGGCTGAAAAGAATGCCAAGCAGCTCACTACACCTTGCTTCGTCACTCTCTCTTGCGATTCGTATTCCTGATATCATGGTCACACCTCATCTTTAAAAAAAATTACGACTGCTGCGTTTCACCGACACACAAGGTCACGATCATTCCTTGATAGTTCAAAATTTTTCTTGTTTTATCAAAACAGGGCTGATGGCAGCAGCGACAACGCTACGTTCTGTCAGGGAACGCCTTACACTCAATTTACCAGAATTACTCGGTTACTGAAACCTCTTTTCATCAATTCAGGAGTTAATAAAGTGTTAAAAATCCTTGTTTTGCAAAAAACATTTTGCTTTTTTCGGGTTTATGAAAACTGTTCCAATCGCCAAATCGCCGGGTTTTGTTGAAAAAAAAATTGTATAAAAATGTTTTGCAGTGAATTTTATAGTGCAAATGTTTGTTCGGATAATTCGAGTGGGTGTATATGTTTTTCAATCAACTATAATTTCAGGAAAGCTATGTCAAACGGATCGAACAAAA
>CAINOO010000332.1 GCA_903851535.1 uncultured Chlorobiaceae bacterium
GCGTGATTTTTATACCAAAATCAAGGAGAACGACCGCTATCTGCGCTTTGCCTTTCTCACCGGGGTGAGTAAATTCTCCAAAGTTTCGCTCTTCAGCGGCCTGAACAATCTTGAAGACATCAGCCTGAACCCTGATTTTGGTAATGTCTGTGGTTATACCCAGATTGATCTGGAAACCTCTTTTGCCCCCTATTTCGAAGGGGTGGATATGGAACAGGTCAAACGGTGGTACAACGGGTATAATTTTTTGGGTGACAGGGTTTATAATCCGTTTGATATCCTGCTCTTTATCAAGAACCAACGGATGTTTAAAAACTATTGGTTCGAGACAGGAACGCCAAAATTTTTGATTGAGCTTATCAAAAAGAACAGCTATTTTATTCCCAAATTTAATGGATTAGAAATTGATGAGTCCCTGGTCAACAGCTTTGACCTTGAAGCGCTCGATTTGGAAACTATTTTGTTTCAGACTGGCTATTTGACCATCAAGCGTTTGATCCCATCGGGCATGGGAGTTCGATACGAGTTGGGGTTTCCCAACATGGAGGTGCAGATCAGTTTCAACGAGTATATTTTGCGATCGATGACCAGCGTTTCGGAAAAAGAGCCGATCCGCCGTGAGTTGCTTGATCTCATCAATGCCGGAGATGTTAGAGGTCTGGAATCTGTTATCCGAAGCCTTTTTGCCAGTATTGCCTACAATAATTTCACCAACAATGATCTTGAGCGTTACGAGGGCTTTTACGCAAGCGTACTCTATGCCTATTTTGCCAGCATCGGGGTGGACATCATTGCCGAAGATGTGAGCAACAAGGGGAGAATAGATTTGACACTGAAGGCCGGGGGACGAACCTTTCTCTTTGAATTCAAGGTGACCGACGGGGAGCCGCTTGAGCAAATCAAGAGGATGAAATATTATGAAAAATATAGTGGCGATCGCTACCTGATTGGCATCGTTTTTGACCCCAAGGCAAGGAATATCAGCCGCTTTGAATGGGAGAGGGTGTAGCGAATTTTTCCGTTTTAATCGGGCGTTGCAGGGGGAGATGCGTGTCGTAAAAAAGTGTGGAGGTGTTGTCGATGCTTTTGATGATTTAATGTTTTAACGTAAGGTTGACGATGAAAAAGCTGCCAGTAAATAATTGAGGTAATCCATTTCTGCTCCGTACATTAGAACCTGCCCAAGTGGGCATATAGTCGGAAAAATATTTTTTTGATAATAATATCAACGTATGAAATCAATAAGAATTGCTGTTATCGGCCTTGGCTATGTTGGCTTGCCGCTTGCTGTAGAGTTTGCGAAAAAATATCCGGTGGTGGGTTTTGATGTCAAGCGGGAGCGTGTTGGTGAGCTGCGGGAGGCTCATGATGCGACGCTTGAGGTGAGCTGTGAGGAGCTGCAACTGGTGCTTTGCAAAAGTAACCATATTGCGGGGGATGAGAGCAGCGGGCTTTTTGTTACTGCAGAGAGCAGCGACCTCGGTGCGGCGAACTGTTATATCGTTACGGTTCCGACTCCCACTGACAAGAACAATCGTCCGGTTTTGACGCCGCTCATCAAGGCGAGCGAAACCATCGGCCGGGTGCTGAAGCCGGGTGACCTGGTTATTTATGAATCGACCGTCTATCCCGGTGCTACCGAGGAGGATTGTGTGCCGGTGCTCGAAAGGGTTTCGGGGCTCATTTTCAACCGTGACTTTTTTGCCGGGTACTCTCCCGAGCGGATTAATCCCGGTGACAAGGAGCATACGGTTACAAAGATAAAAAAGGTCACCTCGGGCTCGACCCCTGAGGCTGCGGCGAAGGTTGATGCACTCTACCGCTCAATTATTACTGCTGGCACCCATCTTGCTTCATCCATAAGGGTTGCGGAGGCGGCAAAGGTGATTGAGAATTCGCAGCGCGATATTAATATTGCCTTTGTCAATGAGCTGGCGATGATTTTTAACCTGATGGGCATTGATACGCATGAGGTGCTGGCGGCTGCGGGCACCAAGTGGAACTTTCTGCCCTTCAAACCGGGCCTTGTTGGTGGCCATTGTATTGGTGTTGATCCCTACTATCTTGCCCAGAAGGCGCAGGAGTATGGCTATCATCCTGAAATTATCCTTGCGGGCCGGAGGTTGAATGACAATATGGGGAGATATATTGCGTCGCAGGTAATCAAGCTGATGATTGCGGCGGATCATAAAATCAAGGGGGCAAAGGTTCTGGTGCTCGGTATCACCTTCAAGGAGAATTGTCCCGATATCCGCAATACACATGCGGTCGATATTGTTCGCGAATTGCAGCAGTATGGTGCTGAAGTTGATATCCATGACCCTTGGGCCAATCCCGGGGAGGTGATGCATGAATATGCTCTTTCATGCCTTCCTGAGCTTGACGGTAACCGCTACGAGGCGATTATTCTTGCTGTTGCGCATCAGGTATTTGAGGATTTGGCTATCCGTTCACTTTGTTCCAGCGATCATACCGTGGTTTACGATGTGAAGGGTGTTTTGCCTATGAAAAAGGTTGACGGGAGGCTCTGAACTGCCTCTCAAAGAAAGGGGGACGTTGTTGACTACGTGTACTTACTGGTTTGGTTGTGTCGTTCTGATTGCTGGATTTGGCCTATGGCTTGGTGGTTTGGTTGAGGGATGTTGAGGCCGTTTTTCTGACAAAAAGTTTTATATTTCGTTGCGTAGTAAAAAAAGTGTGGAGTTGTGGTGTCGATGCTTGTAATGTTTTAATGTAAGGTTGATGATGAAAAAGCTGCCGGTGGGGATACAGACGTTCAGTAAAATAATTGAGGGTGATTACCTCTACATCGACAAAACGGAGATTGCCCTTAATCTGATTAACACCTATCAATATGTTTTTCTGTCGCGGCCCCGTCGATTCGGGAAGAGTTTGTTTCTCGACACGCTGAAAAATATTTTTGAGGGGAAACGGGAGTTGTTCCGGGGACTGCTGATTGAGGAGCAATGGAACTGGGAGGTAACATATCCGGTCATCAAGATCAGTTTCAGTGGCGGGGTTCACTCAAAGGCTGACCTTGAGGAGGATTTGTTGCACATACTTAAATCCAATGAGAAGCGACTTGGGCTTA
>CAINOO010000333.1 GCA_903851535.1 uncultured Chlorobiaceae bacterium
GCGCTGTTGAAGTTGCACTGAATGAAGCTGCACTGTTCATAATAGCCCTCCTTTTCAAGAGTCCTGACTCCCCGGATCTCTTCCATGTTCCTTTGGTTTACCTCAATCGTTCAATTTCTTGAATGAAACAGCTCAGGGGAGAAATTTGTTCGACCCGTGTGCTTCGTGGCGGGTGCTGGTGCGACGATTGCCACCAAAACCTCGCACTTTACCACCTGTCAGTGCCGTACGAGCAGTTTTTTTGAGTTCCTCATTATGACAAGTCAGCGTTCCTGAAAACAGCGTCCAATGTCGGGGCGGTGAAAATGGCTTTAGCCCAAGCTTCCAGCTCCTCTTCCTTGGCGCGTACTAATTGCTCAGACGCCCACTCGGGCAACACGCCAAAGCGATATTCAAGTTGCTTTTCCAGCAGGCTGGATTTACCTTTGGCGACGCCTTTTGCTATGCCCTTGGCTATGCCAATTCGTTCTACGCTCGAAATGTATTGCACTTTTTCTTTCTCCTCAATGGTTTCAAGTTCTTGCCAGACCTTGTTGTTCAACCACTCTGGCAACTGCATCAGCCAGTCAATGACATTGAATAGATTGATAACACGTTGTTTATCCCAATGGCGGTCATACAATATCCGCAGCAGACGGATTTTTGCGTTGTACCGTTCCTGATCCTCTGTTCTGGTTTTTTGGGTCAGGATGTGTGCCGCCGTAATCCATCCAAAAGCGTTGTCCGACGTCAGTAGCTCATCAAGTTTCTCTTCGTAATCAGTCAGTTTGGCAACCGGAAACTCCAGTGTATGGCGGCATCCAAGTACGGAAAAACCATAAGAGGTTGGCTTCCATTGTTTGTGTTCATCGGCCAGCACCGCCAAACTTGCTACTGGCTTTTTGTACCGATCGAAAATCCGGTAATTGTAGACAAACATCCGTTCGGCAAACTCAGGCTGCCTTGTGCCCTGCACTTCAACGTGAATGTAGATCCAGCTTTCAATGCCACAACGTTCGGTCACCCTGACCAGCTTGTCAACATAGCGTGTGCCCAGCTCAGCATCCTGCACTACCGCTCGCAGCTCCTTATCCAAAAAAATATGCTCTTCCGACCAGTCAATTCCAGCGTAGGCGTCCGAAAAATAAAACGACATAAATTCAGGGAAGTACTGCTCAATGGCCTCTTTCCATGGGCTGTCGTAACGATCGTTTGCGCTCTCCATAGGTTCCTCTTTATTCCAGCACCAGTAACGCAGTAGCTTGGGTACAGACCCCGACGCTTCATGAGTCTCCTCAATGATATTAAATATATTCACGGTGGCTCTTAAAACAAAATCATGGAAGGAACAGGAAGCAAGCAGGTAAAAGTTACTGATTGAAGTTCAGGAAGAATTGATTGCATGCTGCTTAATGATAGACAGAATATCAGGAATCTCTTCAGCGTTCAGCCACACCGCTGCCACAACAATTGATAATAAAGTTATCCAACGGAACAGCTTTAGTGATTCACTACCATCGTTTTGTGGTTCTCTGAACAGCGCTTTCTGTCGGAACCAGCTCACCCCATTCTGCTATAACCTTGCCGAACTCCTCTTGGAATGCCGGTTTGCGGAGGTTTTCACCCTTGACCTTGGCAGCAAACACTTTCCATCGGGCTTCATCCTTCATGACATCCACCAGCAGGGAGCGAACGTTAACCATAACCCTGGTCAGTCTTGCGTACTCCTTGCGGGGTGCATTATTGTTCAGTTGAGTGAGACCGGAGAGGTAGTAGGTCAGAATCTGTTCAGGAAAACGCTCTTCAAGTTGTTTCGCTATAAGCAACGCTTCACCTGAATCACCGACATGACAGGGATAGTTGCCCTTGAGCAGGAGTGCCAATGCCTCGTCATACTCCTCACGCTCCATTCGTATCTTGAGCTGTTCCGACGCCCATGATGTATCGAACTGCTCAACTATTTTTGGTTCAAAAAGCATCCACTCTTCGGCAGAGCAAATCTTTTTGAAGCTCTTGTATTTTTCCAGAGTAAGATGATCGACCGCTTGCTCGAACTGGATGGCAAGATAGTACTCCCTGTTCCCATCCTCAAGGGCCCGGTCGGAAAGGAATTCTCGAAGTTCATCCATCCGCCCCACTCCATTCTTCATCCCTTTTTCGGCAATAGAAAGAGCCTCCTTGCGGTTTCCTTCATCCCAATAGAACGTGGCCAGATCGTGGTAGTCGTTACCGTATTTCATTTTTTTCTGCCGCAGTTCCAGATACTTCTCCCGTTCACCAAGTTTGCGGTAGATCTTTCGAGCATGATCGGTGGGCCAATCTTTGTTCATCGCTTCCAGCATCTCCGCCAGATTGAGCCAGTCATCATAACTCCGGCAAGTGGCATAAGCCAGATCATAGAGCGAATCATCCATGCCAGCATTGCCACTCTCGATGAAGGGCACTACTTCATCAAGGAGCCCCCGGCGAGCCTCTTCGTCAACCGTTGAATTCTCCAGTATTGTCTGGATTTCCTGCATCAGATCGGTAACACCATCCTCTTTATCATAGTCACCGCCACCATATTCGTCAAGATCATACAGGTCGGAATACAAATCCCCCCAAAGACCCATGATTATTTCACCCTCCGACCGGCTCTTCTGAGCGGTGGAGAGAGTGAGATGTTTCTGCAGGTATTCCAGGCATTCGACACGTACATCAGTTCGATTTTCGGCAAGCTTTATAATCAATTCGAACAGCATCTCGCGCTTTGCAGCCTCAAGCAACTCAGGGAGTGAGTCGGCAGGTGTTTTCTTTTTTGCCATAATGATGGTAAGGGTTTCGACAACGAGGGTTCAGTCAATGATTCCCCGAAAACTACCAAAAAATATTGTGTCGCCCAAGGCAGGACAGTGGCTGAGCCACAACGGGAAAAAGAGTCGGAACAGGGGAGTGATGGCTGAAGGATTTCTGTGGTGGATGGAGGTTTTCTCTTTTCAGCGAACGGTGAACTGTTTTTGCCTGTTTGTTTATGGTGCACAACGTATTTCAAATGGTCAGGTTCCGGTTAAAATAAACGGCTCTTCATGGTTAAAAAACTGTTTATGAACAAGGGGTGGACGGTCTCCGCCCTCTTTGTCATCTCGCTCTCCCTGTATGGTATTGACTTCACCATTTTCGGCAACTTGAGGGAGATATCAGCGAGCTTTATCGGCAATCTCGCCTTTCTGCCCATTTACATCATCGTCGTCACGCTCCTCTTTGAAAGGGTGCTGAGGGAGAGGGAACGCCAGTCGGTCATGAGAAAACTGAACATGGTCATCGGCGTCTTTTTCAGTGAATTCGGCAACCGCTTGCTGAAAGAGTTGTCGGAACACGTGGTCGGAAGCGAGGAGCTGAAAAACCGCCTGCGTATGACCGGATCATGGAAAAAAGATGATTTTGGCGCGGCGCTCGACTATCTGCGTCGAAACAACCAGAGAATCAGCATCAAGCGTGAGGCACTTCCCTGCCTGAAGCAGTTCATGGTCGGAAAACGGAGCTTCCTCCTCACGTTGCTCGAAAACCAGAATCTGCTTGAGCATGAAAATTTTACTGACTTGCTCTGGGCCGCGTTTCATATTGTTGAAGAGCTTGATGCCCGGCCCTCGTTCGATGCCATTCTTCCGAGCGACAAAGAGCATATCAATGGCGACATAACGCGGGTTTTCGGTCATCTGATTCGGGAATGGGTGCTCTATATGCAGCATCTCAGGGAGGATTACCCCTATCTTTTCTCTCTGGCGGTTCGTCTCAATCCCATGATCGACTCGCCTGATCCGGTGGTCTATGAGTAGTAAGGAGATCATGCTTACATAGCGCATCAAAGCCAGTCATGCTGAACGGTTTCGTGAGATTATCAGTAGCCTCCCATAGTTTTATGAGAGTTTAGGATTATCTTGTTTCACGTCAGAACCACGAACCACCGCTGATTCAGCAAAGAAGCATTGACTACCCCATCATGATTTTCAGTGAAGATTCACGAGTCAAAATACCCTGCATTCTTCATCTGGTCAGGCTTGGCTACCACTATCTCTCCCTCAAACATGCAAAATGGGATCAAGAAACCAACATCTTCCCGGAGCTGTTCACCGCAGCCATTGCACGCATCAATCCCGGTATTGAGGGCGACGACATCAAGCGCCTGCTGGCCGATGTGAGGCTCCTGCTCGACAATGAGGATCTCGGCAAGGGATTTTATGAACGGCTCACTGAACGCTCCGCCGTCAGGCTGATTGACTTTACTGATTTTGCCAACAACAGCTTCCATGTCGTCACCGAACTGACCTGTAAAAACGGTGATGACGAGTTCCGGCCTGATATTACCCTGCTGGTCAACGGTATGCCCCTTCTCTTCATTGAAGTCAAGAAACCAAACAATCGCGAAGGGATTCTGGCCGAACGCAACCGTATCATCACCCGTTGCCGGAATTCCCGCTTCCGTCGTTTCATCAACATCACACAA
>CAINOO010000334.1 GCA_903851535.1 uncultured Chlorobiaceae bacterium
CCAAGCGCCATCATGGCAATCACCGAGGCAACCCCGACAAAAATTCCAAGAACAGAGAGAAAGGAACGCATCTTGTTGGCAAGAATAGACTGAAAGGCCTGCGCCAAAAATCCGGCATAACGACCATCCTGCCATAAAGAATCCGTTTTGGAAACCGTTGATGCAACACCGATCTCCCCCGCCGCTGCCACCGAAGGCTGCATCCCCGCCCTGCGTTCATCAGAAACAATACAACCATCTTTCATGATAATGACCCGGCCCGCATAGGCCGCAATTTCATTTTCATGCGTAACCATGATGACGGTTTTTCCCTCATCATGCAGCCCTTTGAGAATTTTCATGATCTCGGCGGAGTTTTTTGAGTCGAGATTACCAGTCGGCTCATCAGCAAAAATGATAAGCGGATCGCGAATCAGCGCCCGTGCAATGGCCACCCGCTGCTGTTCACCGCCAGAGAGCTGGTTTGGCGTATGATCCATTCTGTGATCCAGCCCAACAAGCTTCAACCGGGCTATCGCCTCCTGACGAAAATCACCTTTCAAACCGCTGTAAATATGCGGCAACCGCACATTATCGACAATGGTCATACGCTTGAGCAGATGAAACTGCTGAAAAACAAATCCGGCAACATTATTGCGTAACCCGGCCTGCTCATCTTCCGTCAAGGTGTTGACATTATTGCCCATAATCATGAACTCTCCCTGGTCGGGATTGTCGAGCAGACCAAGAATCTGAAGCAGAGAAGATTTCCCTGACCCCGAGGCTCCCATGATGGCAACAAACTCACCCCGCTCTATGGTCAGCGAAACCCCCCGAAGCGCATGAACCGTGCTTTCACCAATCTGGTAAGTCCGGTGAATATCGACAACTTCAAGCAATGGTTTCATTATCGTGTCCTGTTGCGCTGAGGCATAAAGGGATTTGAACCGCCTTTTTTCCCTGGAAGAACAAAAGAGGTGTCGGGAAGCAACACAACAGCGTTGTCCGTCAATCCCTCAAGAATCTCGATATGTGCTGCATCCTGCAGCCCGGTCTTTACCGACTTATAGCGAACCTCCTCCGGCTTGCTGCGTCGGTGCTGCAACACCACCGTTTTGCCGTTTCTGCTCTGCACTGCTGCGGCTGGCAAAAGCAGCGCGTTGTTCTTCTCCTCAACAATAATCTCGATATTGGCACTCATGCCAGAACGGAAAACATCGGGAATGCGTTCGGGAAGAACATCGACATTATAGATATTGACATTATTCTGCAGGTGTGACTCATAGTAGATATGACCAACAACCCCGTTCACCTTGATTTCGGGATAGGCATCAAGACCAATCAAGGCCTTCTGGCCAACTTTGACCCGTCCGATATCGGTTTCATCGACGTACGCCTTCACAAGGAGACGGTCGGAAAGCACAAAGAGCGAATCGCTCGTGGTTACCGTCTTGCCGGGATCGACGCTGCGAACAATAACCTGGCCAGCCATCGGCGCAACAACGGCGGTCTCCTTATAGACCTTCTGCCAGTATCCCTGCTCACTTTTTCCCTGTAACTTGGCAGCATCAAGCAGCGCTGCCCGTTCGGTGGAACTGAGCATGGCAAGCACCTCTCCCTTCTTCACGAGTTGACCCTCTTCAACCAGAATCTCCTCAATTCTGCCGCCGACAGAAGACTGGATTTTCACACGGGTTTGCGGTTCCACTGCTCCCGTCGTCGATACTGTTGAGGAGATGGTGCCTCTTGACGCACGAACCTCTTCAAAACTCTGCTTCGCACTCTTGTTATTGCGAAAATAATAGAACCCGGCAGTTCCGAGAACCAGGAGTGCAAACAGAACACCCCATACCAACGCTTTACGACTACCCATCAATTCCCTCTCCTTTTGCCTGAATCCATTGAGCCTCGGCAATCAGCAGATTTGCCCCGGCATTGAGAAACTCCTTTTTTGCACTCACAAGATTGTTTTCGATAATCACCCAGTCGTTAAACGAAACAAGGCCATTCGAATATTGCGCATTGGCAATGGTAGAACGCTCCATGGCAGCATCAAGAAATTTTTTCTTCACCACAACCAGTTGACGGGCATCCTGAAAATTTTTCCAGCTCTCTTCGAGCATGTTGAAAATCTGGAGATAACCACTCTTTTCCTCAGCATTCTTCTGGCTCACCACCGCCATCGCCCTCGAAACCCGCGCCTGACCTCTCCCTCCTTCATAAATCGGCACCGAAAGCGTGAGCCCCGCGCTCCAGTCCACAGCCTTGATCGGCAGGCTGTCGAGCGCACCCCTTCCAATCGACGAAGTCAGATAGAGCTCCGGTGAAAAGGCATGTTTCGCCGCATCAAGCTCAAAATGGGCAGCCTTGCTTTTGGTATCGAGCTGCTGGAAAAGGGGGTTATTTTTTGCAAGAACGGCAAGATCCGGCTTTGTCGTCAAGAAATCACCGGCATTGAATGCTCCCGTAACCCTGATCGGCTGGTGGCTGTCACGCCCAAGGGCCGAAGCAAGGGTTGTCTGCGCAAGAACCAGTCCACGCCTGGCCTGTGAAACTTCAAACTCCGCCTGGGCCAGATCGGCCTCCGCCTGGCGAAGCGAACCGATATGTTCCCGTCCCCCCTGATAGCGCAAACTGATCAAACGGACATTCTTCTGCCGCCTGTCGGCAATCTCACCGGCAAGACCAACAAGCTCCTGTGCTTTGAGCAATTGGGTAAACGCCGTTCGAAGGGCAAAGCGAAGATCAGCGGAAACCATCGTATAATTGTACCGGGCACCCTTGATTGCCTCTTTGGTACTGGCAACCAGGTTTGTTGTTTTATGACCATCATAAAGAAGCTGCTGTGCCATCAGCCTGTAAGAGTGTGATGCGGAGCGGCTGTTTCCGCTGGCTGTCGTCCCGCTCTCAACGGAACTTGCATCCAGACTGAACGAGGGAAGAAGTGCGCCGCCCGTGATGCGCTTATCGGCTTCAGCCTGCTGCAGGAGCGCAAGGGCAGAAGAGAGATCGGGATGCGCCACTCTGGCCTCGCCGACACACTGCTGCCAGGTCAGCGCCTCCTCACCCCGTAACGGTGAAGCAAAGATGGGCAAGAACAGCAAAAAAAGCAGATATTTTATTGATCTCATTGCGTAAGGGTCTCCCTCTACCAGTTAATAATCCCCGTCATCCCGAAAAGCTGATTTTCTCCTTCACCCACTTTGACGCTCTTTGCGTTACAACCTTGTGCTTTTTATCATAATTATTTTCACTCCTCCCCACAGGAGAAGAAACATGAAGCTTCCC
This sequence comes from uncultured Chlorobiaceae bacterium, assembly GCA_903851535.1. Taxonomy (GTDB): domain Bacteria; phylum Bacteroidota; class Chlorobiia; order Chlorobiales; family Chlorobiaceae; genus Chlorobium. Next base: position 3,268 of record CAINOO010000334.1, read on the forward strand.
CCGAAATATCGTATCTTCCCCGCTGTATAAAAATTTTTTCATGAAGTCGCCCATTTTCCCAAGTTCTCTCTATCATGCTTGAAGCCCGTAACCTCTCTCTCAGCGTCGGAACCAAAGAACTCCTGACCGATACCTCATTCCGCATTGGCGACAAAGACCATGTCAGTCTTGTCGGTCTTAACGGAACAGGAAAAACAACCCTTTTGCGTCTTATCAGCGGACCATCAACCGATTCCGCCCTCATTACCACCGGCCATTTCATGAAATCGGCCGACACCACCATCGGCTATCTTCCCCAGGAGATCTCCTTTGACGCCGATCTGGAAAAAACCGCCCTGCAATATGCCCTTCAGGCCAACGCAAGACTGGCTGAACTGGCCAATAAAATAACCCGCATGGAACACGAACTCGCCCTGCCCGAACAGGATTACGAAAGCGAATCGTACCACCAGCTTATTGAGCGTTTTTCCGATGCCATGCACGAATTTGACCTTCTGGGCGGCTACACCATGCAGTCGAATGCCGAAAAGGTGCTTGCCGGTCTCGGATTCAGCGAAATAGATTTTCATAAAAAAGTAAAAGCCTTTTCAGGCGGATGGCAGATGCGCCTCCACCTCACCAAACTGCTGCTCCAGAACCCGACGCTGCTCCTGCTCGATGAGCCGACCAACCACCTCGATATCGACTCGCTTCGCTGGCTCGAAAACTATCTCCTCAACTACGAACACAGCTACATCATCGTCTCGCACGACCGCTTTTTTCTCGACAAGCTCACCACCAAAACCCTTGAAATCGCCTTTGAACGCATCAACGAATACAAAGGCAACTACTCCTACTATGAAAAGGAGAAGGCTGAGCGCTATGAACTGATGATGGGCCAATATACCAGTGACCTGAAAAAAATGGCCGAGCTGAAGGCCTTTGTTGACCGCTTCCGCTACAAGGCCACCAAGGCACGCCAGGCTCAGAGCCGCCTCAAGCAGATGGAGAAGATGGAAAAAAACATGTTCACCCCTGAAGAGGATAACGCACGCATCTCCTTCCGCTTCCCAAAGGCAAACCCCTCCGGACGGGAGGTCATGCGGCTCGACGGAGTCAAAAAAGCCTACCTGCTGCCCGACGGCACAAAAAAACAGGTGCTCAACAGCATCAACCTTGAGGTGATGCGCGGCGACCGGATTGCCATTGTCGGCTCAAACGGCGCAGGAAAAACCACCTTCTGTAAAATACTTGCCGGAGAGATCGACTTTGAAGGGAAACTGAGCATGGGGCACAACGTTACCCTCAACTACTTTGCCCAGCACCAGACAGAAAACCTCTCACAAGACAAAAGCGTCTACGTTGAGATGATGGACTCCGCTCCCTCATCCGAAGCACAGAAAAGGGTGCGCGACATCCTCGGCTGCTTTCTCTTCAGCGGCGATGCCGTCCAAAAAAAAATAAGGGTACTCTCGGGAGGCGAAAAATCGAGAGTGGCGCTGGCAAAAATTTTGCTCCAGGCCTCCAACCTGCTTATCATGGATGAACCGACCAACCATCTCGACATGCGTTCCAAAGAGATGCTGATCGACTCGCTCGAATACTACGACGGCACCCTCCTCATTGTCAGCCACGACCGCTACTTCCTCGACAGCCTGGTCAACAAGGTGGTTGAAATAAAAAATGGCTCACTGCAACTCCACCTCGGCACCTACGCCGAATACCTTGAAACTGCCGAAAAAGCCATCGAAGCAGAACGCAAGCTGGAAGCCACACAAAAACAAAAGAGCCAGGCAGCACCCGTCAAAGCTGCCGAAAAAGAGAACGAGCAAGCCAAAAAGAGCGCCGCAGCCAAAAAAGACAAAAAGAGGATGGACGAGGTCGAGCATAAAATCAACCAGCTCGAACAAAAGAAAGAGTCGATTGAAACCATCATGGCCAACGAAGATTTCTACAAAAAAAGCCAGGAAGAGACCAACAAAACCCTCGCCGGCTACCATGCAC